>JBELHI010000027.1:0-17829 GCA_042091475.1 Alteromonadaceae bacterium | reverse complement strand
CCCGAAAATATTCAATTAGCCATTAATAAAGACAATCAGTCTGAATTTTACCAGTGGTTCCATTTTAAGTTGGAGAGCAATGCCTTTGTAAACCACAAACTGACCATTACAGATCTTGCCAAGTCAGCTTATCCCGATGGCTGGGAGGGTTATCAAGCGGTTGCCTCTTATGATCGCGAGACGTGGTTCAGGGTCGAGACTCAATTTGACGGTGATAATTTGATTATTGATCACACACCAGAACACGGACAAATGTACTTTGCTTACTTTGCCCCTTATTCCTACGAACGCCATCTTGATTTATTAGCTTGGGCGCAAACCAGCCAGGATTGCTCTGGTACTTACCTGGGCAGTACGCTAGATGGTCGTGATATGTCCATGTTGGTGGTTGGAACGCCAGCACCTGAGAAGATGAAGGTTTGGGTTATTGCCCGCCAACATCCAGGCGAAACCATGGCCGAATGGATGGTTGAAGGGCTATTAGAACGCTTATTAGATGAAACAGACGGTGTTGCTCGTGCATTACTAGAACAAGCCGTGTTTTATGTGGTACCAAACATGAATCCTGATGGATCTGTTCGTGGTCATTTGCGTACTAATGCCGCTGGCGTGAATTTAAACCGTGAATGGGCAACACCATCCCTTGAGGCGAGTCCTGAAGTGTTTCATGTGATGCAGCAGATGGATAATATTGGCGTTGACCTGTTTCTTGATATGCATGGCGACGAAGCCCTGCCTTACAACTTTGTCGCAGGTTGTGAAGGTAACCCCGGTTATTCCGATAGGATCGCAGGATTAGAAACAGAATTCAAAAATGCTTGGATGGCTGCAACCCCAGAATTTCAAGATGAATTTGGCTATGACAAGGATGCGCCTGGACAAGCTAATATGACAGTCGCTTGTAACGCCGTTGGTGAAAAGTTTGATTGTTTGGCGTACACCATTGAAATGCCATTCAAGGACAACGCAGACTTACCTGATCCGCTATACGGTTGGTCACCACAGCGCAGTAAACAGCTGGGTGAAGATATTATGATTGCAATACGAGCCGTGGTCGGTAAACTGCGTCGTTAACAGCCTATTACAGGTCTTATAAAAATAACAAAAGAGGTCATTGTGGAAATTTTTCATAATATATTAACGTTAATAGATAGTTTCTTGGGAAGCGCTGCTTGGTTCCCTTATGCATTATTGGGTGTGGGTTTGTTCTTTACCCTGTATTTAAAGTTTCCGCAAATACGCTTTTTTAAGCATGCATGGTCGGTCTTAACCGGTAAATTTGAAAAGAAAGATCCGCCGGGCGATACATCTCACTTCCAAGCCTTAACCACTGCCTTATCGGGTACCGTAGGTATGGGTAACATCGGTGGTGTGGCATTTGCTATTTTCTTAGGTGGTCCTGCCGCGCTATTTTGGATGTGGGCGACGGCTTTCTTCGGTATGACAACTAAGTTTGTTGAAGTTACTTTGTCCCATAAATACCGTGTTCAAACCGAAGACGGCACTATGGCTGGTGGTCCAATGTATTTCATGGACAGACGCTTGAATATGAAGTGGTTAGCTGTGGCGTTTGCGGTGGCGACTGTGATCAGCTCATTTGGTACGGGCAGCTTACCTCAAAGTAACGGTATTGCCACGAGTATGGAAAGTACTTTTGGTTTATCTCCAATGTTGACGGGCGGTGTATTGTCGATATTATTAGGTTTGGTTATTCTTGGTGGTATCCAACGGATTGCTGCGGTGACGTCGAGAATCGTGCCAACCATGGCGCTTATTTATGTATTGGGTGCCTTGTCAGTTATCTTTGCTAACTTGGAAAATGTTGGACCATCCTTTATCGCCGTGTTTAGTGACGCGTTTACTGGCTCAGCAGCAGCAGGCGGTTTCTTAGGAGCAACCTTTGCCTATGCCTTCAACCGTGGTGTAAACCGCGGATTATTTTCAAATGAAGCGGGTCAAGGTTCTGCGCCTATTGCTCATGCATCGGCAAAGACTGAAGAGCCAGTGTCTGAAGGTATGGTATCAATATTAGAGCCGTTCATTGACACCATCATTATTTGTACTTTGACGGGACTTGTTATCTTGTCGTCTGGCGTATGGAATCAAAAATTTGAAAATGATTTCCCTCGCTCTGATATGGTATTTGTTGCCGGTCAATATAGTGACCAGGTGATGGATGATAAACATCAATTATTCCGTTATTTGAACAGCGTCAGTGGCCATAATGTTGAAGGTTATACCGGTGAACTTATGGTTGCTGGTGGTAAGGTTACTGGAGACAGTGTGACAATTATCAATGCGCGTTCAGTGGCTGAAGACGTCAAAGTGTCTGAAAGTGAATCAGGTAATCCCTACAACGGTGTGTTAACGGTTGATGATGGCTCCCTGGTAACACGAGGTATTGTGGTTTCAGGTAAATCATTAATCCACTCGGCGCCGCTCACAGCGAAAGCATTTACTAAAGGCTTTTTGGGTGATTATGGTCAATACATTGTATCCATTGGCCTATTGTTATTTGCATTTTCAACTGCAATTGCTTGGTCTTACTATGGTGACCGTGCTATGACTTACTTGTTTGGTGCCAAGTCAGTGATGCCTTATCGCGTAGTCTACGTGGCTGGTTTCTTTGTTGCTGCAGTGGTAGATACTACCATTGTGTGGGCATTGTCAGCAGTAGCTATTGTCGTTATGACACTACCGAATTTGTTTGGTATTGTGTTATTGCGCAAAGAGATGCGTGATGAAGTTAATAAATACTGGGATAAAATGAAGAACAAGTAATAAGGTTACGCGCGGGAGCTCCGCGCGTTTTTTATTATTGATAGAATAGACTATTCGGAGCTGCTTGATGGCAATTATTCAATGCCCTTCATGTAACAAACCCATATCAGATAAAGCCA
Source organism: Alteromonadaceae bacterium (assembly GCA_042091475.1). Taxonomy (GTDB): domain Bacteria; phylum Pseudomonadota; class Gammaproteobacteria; order Enterobacterales; family Alteromonadaceae; genus CAXRGH01. The sequence continues at coordinate 14,929 of JBELHI010000027.1, read as the reverse complement.
AGCAATGTCGTTATTGTGATGCGCTTATATCATCCGCGTCTGCGGATGACGTGCACCGCCAGAAAAAATTACACAAGTATCATCAAGTACAATCTATTCAAACTCAATCGATGGTTGCCATGTTGATGTTTGTTGGCGGTTTTGGCTTCATGTTCTGGGGCGACGTACAGCCTTCAGATATCAAACATACCGCTGCCATGGTGTGCACTGTCATTGGCTTTGTGTGGTACATTGTCAACCGTATTCGTATGATCGTCATAAATAAGGGGAGTTAGCCCTATGCAATTAGAGCATTTACTTAATGGTTTAACACCTGAGATATATCAGCGCTTGTGTCAGTGTGTTGAAACCGGGAAATGGTTAGATGGAACTGCATTGACTGAGCACCAACGCGGGCAGTGTATGCAAGCCATTATGGTTTATCAAGCCAAGATATCTACTTCATCAGAACACATGACCGTAGGCAGTGATGGTGGCATTGTACATAAATCAAAGTCTGAATTACGTCAGGAATTACGTCAAGACCTAGGTCGAGAACAAGCAATTGGAAGGTTTAAACAAGATGATCTTTAAACAGCTTTTTAGTGCCAAACACGAGCATAAAAATCCCCTCAAACGCCTCGCGGCAATAGCAGGTTTTGACCCTTCAGCCGTTGAAGATAAAAACATGCTTCAGCAATTAGCGCAGAACGACCTTGATGAGTCTGTTCGTTTGGCAGCCTTACAGCGTCTGAATGACTTCGATTTGTGGTGGTCTGCGGTTAATAATGATCACAGCGATAAAGTTAAACGCAGAGCTCACCAGTATATTGACGCGGTGGTTGTGGCTAGGGACATTACCCAAGTGTCGGTAGAAAAGCTCAACGTATTTCTAGACCAGTCTGCCAGTAAACAGCTGTTAGAAAAGTGCGTGTTTAGTGAGGTTTGGCAATCACAGACTGAACAATTAATCAGTTTCATTAATAAAATTAACAAGCCCGCGATGGCGCAAAAAATTCTCCTGTCAACCACTAACGGCGAGTTGCAATTAGCATTGTTGGACGAGAACTTAGATACCGCTTTACTTGAAAAGCTGGCAAAAAAAGCGGTTAACGCTGAGGTCAAGCAAAGCGCAGAGGCTATTGTGATAGCCCGTCAACAAAAACAACAAGCCCAAGCCACAGCAGAAAGTAATGTGCGTTTGGTATTGTCCAAAATACTTGCCTTAACCGAGCAAAGTGATTATCTGTTGATTACCGAGGCGTTTGATAGCCTAAGTGCGGAATATAAAACTTATCAGAGTGACTTAGACGGCGCCTCTCAACATACTGTTGACGAAATGGAAGGTAAGTTCGTTGCCATCAGTGAAAGGGTATCAGCACTGCTAACACGTTTAAAACCAGCCTATGAAGAAGCATTAGCTAAACAACAAGCGAAAATTCATCAAGACAGCGTATTAGTCGCGGCTGAAGCAGAGTTAACACAAGTTCAAAAAGTACTCGCGACAGGCGCTAGGGAAATTACTTTAGGCCAGTTGGAATCACATCAGCAATGTCTGCAAACTGTTTCTAGTCAACTGAAAGCTTTGCCTATCACGCAGCAACGAGAGCAATTACTTAATACCTTATCCGCAACGCTGCAGACCTTAAATAAATTGCCGTCGTTCCAACAAGCAATTGAGCAGGCGCAACAAATAATGAGTGAGTTTGAAACACAACAAATGCCTGATGACATTATGCAAATGCCCAGTGTTGCAGAACCACTCCACGAATTTAAGACACAGTGGAAGCTACTAAGAAAGCCCTATGGTGAATTATGGCCGAAGGAATTAACCGCTGAATACAAGCGTATTATTGAGCCTTGGCAGAAGCAATTGAACAGCTATCAGTCTGATATCAAGGGGCAACTTGATAAAGTGAGTGGTTTATTGAGAACCATCGAGATGATGATTAAACAGGGCCGTTACCGCGTTGCCATGGGGTTAAATCAGAAGCTAGAGCGATGGTGGAAACGACTACCCGAACACTATCAAGGTAAGTTGCAACGTCAGCACACCAGTGTGGCTGAGCAAGTTGCAGAACTGAAAGACTTACAATCTTATATTGCTGCACCCCGCAAACCCGCACTGATTGAACAAATGCAGGAATTAGTTACCCAGCCTCTCGCAATTGATGCTCAAGCCAAGCAGATAAAAGCGCTACGCTCACAGTTTAATGCTCTGGGTAAAGATGAGACAGAACAAGACATGGCGTTAAATAAGACCTTTGACAGTGTGTGTGAGCAAGCATTTGAACCGTGCAGGGCGCACTATCAAAAGCAACAAGATGAGCGCGAAGCGAATCTCGCCAGTAAGCAGGCGTTAATTGATAGTCTTATTGCTTTGGATGCTGATAATGAATTGGCTATGTCTGAGGTGAGTAAAAAATTACGCCAGTTACAGAATCAATGGCGTAAGGTTGGTCATATAGATTTTGAAAAAGTAGCAGATGTTCAACAGGCATATAAAAATGCAGTAAAAGCATTAAATGTAAAGGTTGAAAGTTATTATCAAGAGAATAAAGATAGCAAATCTTTGTTGGTTACAAAAGCGCAGAAGCTGGTTGCCTTAGAGTCTACGGACGGCGTTGAAAAGGCGAAGCAATTACAATCTGAATGGAAAACCGTAGGTCATGCTGGACGTGCCAATGAAGATGAATTGTGGCAAGCCTTCCGACTTGCAATGGATGCCGTTTTTGATAAGCAAAAAGCCGAGTCTATGGCTCAGCGCGAGGCTGTTGATGAGCACATTAGTGCTATTACATCATTGATTGAAAGTACGCAAACAGCGGTACGTCAATCTACTAACGATGTTGAAGCAGAGCAGCAGTTGGTGAGTCTTACAGAGCAGTCCCAAGCCCATATTGATGCGTTACCCGAGAAATTACAGACTAAATTTATTGATAAGATTTCAAAGGTTGAAGATTTACACCTTGCACGACGTGCCGCAGCAGATAAAAAGCGAGTGGCAGATGTTTACGGTAAATTATTCACAGTGTTGGAGGCCTGGGACAGTGAACAGTTACCGGATGACGTAGAACTACTTCCGATGAACTTGCAGCAATGCTTCAAAGCAACGTCCACTGGTACCTATTCGCGTCATGAGTTGACTCTGCTATTAGAAATAGCGGCAGACTTACCTGCTAATGAAGTTGATAACGACTTGAGACAAGGATTGCAAATACAAGTCATGGCTAATCGTTTGCAATCAGGTATTGAGCTCAATAAAGACGAGTTATTACAGGATTGGATACGTCATGGTCAGTTGAGTAGTGATGATGTGTCTCTATTAGAGAGAATCAAACCGGTGTTTGTTCGTTAGTATTCCTACTAAAAATGCAACTAATAACCCACAAAGCCACCTTCCGGTGGCTTTTTTGTTTGACAATGTCGCTGTCGAAATTTTCCTATAGTTAATAACAACGTTTTACAAATCTATACACAATAGTTATTTCATATCCTTCTAGTCTAAAAAATGCATTTAAACTTTGAATAACGTGCATCTAATACTGAGACGAACATGAGTGTCTTAACCCTAATAAAAAGTATCAGTTTGGTTTTGTTGTTTATCATAAGCACCCAAGGATATGCCGCAAAATCGAAAAAACCTTTCAAATTAGATCAAAAAATCATCCAGAATTTGGGGGTTTTGACGAATGAAAATGGCGTTGATTTCTGTAAGGGTATCTATTACGGAAACAACCGATTTCTTACCTGCCTACATTGTTTGACTTTCTTTTCTCCGAAGGGAAAGGTCACATCTTCTTGGATCTCTCCCCAGTTAAAAGTTCTTTTTAAACTACAAAAATCCCTAACTTCAGCGTACATAGATTTTGGTTATAGTGAAAATTTGTTAATAGACCTTAAAGTCAAGGCAATGGAGCCTAAGGTGATTGACTTTGATGATTGGTTAACAAGATTGGAGTTGGAGGTTTTTCACAATACCGAAAAAAGCGATAATATTTCAGCTACAGACCTTATGTTTTTAACCTTGGACTTTGGGCCATATTCATTTTCTGGTGACGATATATTTTACAATCTAGTTGAGAACGAGTGTCTCGCAATTAATGGGGTGAATAATTTCATCTTAAATCCAATGCACCAAATGAAATTAAGACTTGCTAACCTTAATGCAGTAAATAGAACAATATTCATGAAGACAGGATCTTCAATAGGTCACCCCTATAAGTTTGTTGATAGATTTTTCAATGGAACACGCTACGAATTAACTTTTGAAAACGCTTATGAAAAAGGTGTTATTAATCACGATATCTTTCTTGATACGGAGACTCTAAAGGGGGTAAAAGGACACTCTGGTTCACCTGTATTTATTAAAGGAACAAATAAACTCGCAGGCATTCTTAATTCCAGACCGACGATCGTTCCGATAACCTCAATCCATCAGGGGTACTTGAACAGTATAAAAAAAATCAATAAGGTTGCGCGGAAAGGCCGAAAGGAGTTGTAGCTTATCAAGCTCGTCAGAACCACTCTCCTAGGCCTATTGGCGTGTTGAATTCTTAGCCCCTACAGCAGGGCTCATTTGACAAATACCTAGTGACAAGTGTCATCGTGAGTGGTTAGTTCGCCTTTTAGGTTTTGTTCAAATGCAATTTTCACTTGGCTACTATCAAGTCCGAGACTCAGCAAGTGGTGTAATTTTGTCAAGGTTGCCTCTGGCGTCATATCTTGACAAGAAAGCACGCCAATTTCACGCAATACATTACCGGTTGCGTAACCACTCATGTTAACCCTTCCGCGCGTACACTGACTGCAATTAACCACCACAATACCTTGATCAATTGCTAATTTTAGGGCGTTAATCAACTGAGGGTTTTGCGGTGCGTTACCTACGCCGTAGGTCAGTAAAATTAATGCTTTCACCGGTTGTCTTACAGAATTTAATATGACCTCAGCACATATGCCGGGATATAAGGTAACCATGCCAATGGGTTGCGCTGTGATTGGATTAACACTCAGTGGTTGATGCCTGATCTCGGCCACCGTGCCTGCTTTAACGGCAATATTGATCCCCGCTTCCAGTAATGCTGGAAAGTTAGGTGACTGAAAAGCGCCAAACCCGTCGGCATCTAATTTTCTGCTGCGGTTTCCCCTCAGTAACTGATTATTGAAATATAAGCTAACTTCATGGATAGGGTAATTAGCGGCAACGAAAAGTGCATTTAACAGGTTAATTTGGCCATCTGAGCGAAGTTCTGCTAATGGAATTTGTGATCCTGTAACGATCACGGGTTTAGCCAAATTCTCCAACATAAAAGACAGTGCAGAGGCTGTGTATGCCATGGTATCTGTACCATGCAATATAATAAATCCGTCATACTTTTGATAGTTTGACTGGACATCATTTGCAATGGTTTGCCAATCTGTGGGAGACATGTCAGACGAGTCCATCAATTGTGCATATTCATGGACAGTAAAGTCGGGCATTTCGTGGCGATGAAACTCAGGCATATTGGCCAAGGTGTTAGATAAGAATCCAGCAACAGGAATGTACCCTTGAGGCGATGGCTTCATGCCAATAGTACCGCCGGTGTATGCGATATATATGTGTTTTCTCATCGGCTCACTCCTACAACAGGCGATACATATGTGTGTGTTTGAACAATCAAATTAATAGCAATAGTATATCCTATTCTATGACTTAAAAGCGACTCTCTGATAGAGCCCATAATTCTAAGGTATTGTTCTACTACCGTTGATCATATTGCATTTAATCACACGTCATTGGGTATGCTTAATCAAGTCCTTCTTGCGTTACGGTCAGTGTAATAAACGGCAATCATGTTATTTAGGTTGTGTCTTCACACGTGGGGTTTTAATCACGGGTTTAATATTTCTGTTTTGGATAAAAATGAGCGTTAATATTTGATTCAATATTTAAAACTACAATAGTATTTGGTTGGTAAATAATGATATAGTGAAATTAAATGGAATTATGCTACTGCTAACAGAATACAGAATACTGAATACGTAATGTTTTTTAATCTGACGCCACAATATATCGGCAGGGCCGATTGGATGTCCGAAAAAATATACTCAGTATTCACTTCGGATACTGTTATCGCTATTCAGTCATCACAAAAAGTGTCGATAACCTAGACGTGATAGCAACATCAAAAGGAACTAGTTGAGTGCAAGAAATTCCCAAGTTGAAACCTCACGATCAACTCAATGCTTTGATTATAGAACCGAATAAGCTGACCTGTAATGTTATTCGTGGCGCCTTGGATTTCCACGGCGTGATAAACACGCGTTACACGGAAAGTGCATTCTACGCATTAAAGTATTGTGAGGAAACAACATTTGACTTGGTTTTCATCTCTTTCGATGTGCAATGTGATAAAGATGGCTTCAATTTATTTGAAGAAATGAAGTTTAAAAAGCACATCACCAGTAGCACGACTGTGGTGTTTCTTAGCGCTGAAACCTCTGCGGACTTAGTTAATTGTGTGATTGAATTACAACCCTCAGACTTTTGGGTTAAACCGCTGATCACAGTTCGAGCAGAAGAGCGATTAGGTTATTTATTAGAAGTTAAAGCAAGATTACACGGTGCAAAATACTTGTATGACAGTGAACAATATTCTGCTGCAATTTATTATTTAGAGCGGCAGCTAAGCGAGCCTAACCTAAAACCTTTTTATCCACATATTCATCGGTTAATTGGTCAATCACTCAGTCACTTGTATCAATTTTCAGAAGCTGAACTGTACTATGGTAAGCTTGCCGAAACCTATACTTATGGTTGGGTGCAAATAGCCCTTGCCAAGACCATGTATGATCAAGACAAAACACAACAGGCAGAGGCTCTGACCCAATCTCTGATTGATCGCGATGATACAAGATTTTCTGCTTATGATTTGTTAGCAGAGCGAGCCATCGGCGCAGGTGATTACGCGAAGGCATATGAGTTGATTCAAACGGCGGCAGATTTGGCCCCACGCAATATTGAACGCAATCGTAAAACATGGAATTTGGCACGCTTAAATCACGACAAGGTTGGCCAGTTAACGGCAACAAAAAACATGGCAAAATTTGCCAAAAATTCTATTCATGATTCACCAGAAATGACACTAAATGTGATAAGAAGCATACTGGATCTTGCCAGTACAGTTAGTGGTGAAGAAGCAAGCAAGCTATTATTTGAAGCTAAAAAATTGTTGAAAAACATGAATAACAGCCCAGATATTAAATATGAATTGTCCGAGCAGGTATCGGTATTACAAGCCCGAGTAATGAGTGCCAGCGACAATAAAGAAGGTGCGCAAGAAATCATTGAACCTATGAGCACAGATGTATCGCAAAAGTCGATTGAAGATGGCCTAGATTTAGTTAAAGCATTGCACGAGCTAGGTTTTTGGGATGACTCATTACGGATTATGGATCAGGTCAAGGATAAGATGACATCACACGCCAGCAATGGCGATGTAATTGCACAGTATCTTGAACAGGAATACGATGCCCGAAAAGAAATTCATTTTACACATAAAGAATTATGTGACATGGCAACGTCGTGCTTCTCTACAAAGCGATATGTTTCTGCTTTTAACTATTTAGACAAGGCATTTAAGCTAACGCCCAATAATGTCTCAGTCGCGCTGAGTATTTTGAAGGTGTTAGTTAAGCTCGATGAAAGTGATAATGTTGAATCGCAGCATACTAAGCCTCTCGACGCTTGCTTGATGCTACTAGAAGAAAAACTACAGCATCAACCCCAACGAGAAAAATTTAACGCCTATATACGCAAGATACAACAGCCAAAATCTCATATCCTACAACAATATTACGCTGATAGGCGCTAATCACTTGATACCATTTGGCCATTAGCGTCAGTGCCAAAAGACTACCTTATTTTAATACCAAAATTGATGTGTAAATAAATATAGGTGGCTATGCTGTGATAAATGGAATAGCGGTCAATGCCGCGACTATAGTGCAATTTGATTTTAATCTAGATTAATTCTAGTCATAAGCGTGAAGACGCCAATGGCTTACATAATGTGTTGAATACTAGCCACATTAAGTCATATTACTGGGGGACTCTACATAAAAAAGTACAATTACCTTAGATTGAATTTATTAAAGGCACAAAAATAGACTGTTATTTTTTCTTAACTTTTTTTTCTTTTTTTTGCTGGTCTTTTAATACTTGGTTGATAAAGCTTTTACGGCCATATTTGCGGGTTATGATGCATTGTTCTAATAAAAAGCCTCTGGCAGGGCAGTACTCTCTGCCATAAAAGATAATCTGTAAATGTAGGTCATTCCACTTTTCTTTGGGGAATAGTCGTTTGGCATCCCTCTCTGTTTGTTCAACGCTTTTGCCATTAGATAGGCCCCAGCGGTACATTAATCTTTGTATGTGAGTATCTACTGGAAATGCAGGGATATCAAATGCCTGTGCCATTACCACCGAGGCTGTTTTATGGCCCACCGCGGGCATAGCTTCAAGGGCTTCAAAACTTGCCGGAACTTGGCCGTTGTGAAGTTTTATTATCATATCAGAGAGATGCCAAATACCCTTTGACTTCATAGGTGACAAGCCACAGGGTCTTATAATGGCCTGTATTTCTTCTATACTCATTTGCACCATATCATAAGGGTTGTTTGCTCGTGCAAATAATCTTGGAGTAATTTGATTAACCCGTTCGTCGGTGCACTGTGCTGACAGTAGCACCGCAATAAGAAGGGTATAAGGATCTGTATGGTCGAGTGGTACGGGGACCTCTGGATACAACTCTTCTAAAATACAAATGATATCTTCGACTTTTTGTTTCTTAGAAACTGGATTAGCCAATATGGTCATTAGTAATATTCTCTCTATGTGGTATTTTGTAGCCAGCCAATTATTTCACAAGCTTTAGCCTTTGTTATTCAATAGTAATTCGCGCTCGCTCTCGCTTGACTGTTTTCTCTTTTCGTTGAAACGACACAAATAGGCTATCAATGCGGTTTTTAGCAGCGATAATAAAGCCCATAATAATAAATGCGCCTGGCGGTAAAATGGCCAGTAAGAATGGGTTGTCTAATGCCACCACTTGTATTTGCCATTGGCTGGCAATATCACCAAACAGTAAATTGGCACCTTTTAGCAATGTACCGTAACCCAGTACTTCTCTTAATCCACCTAACAGCACTAGCACCAGAGTAAAGCCAATTCCCATCATCAGACCGTCAAATGCAGCGTAGTGAACTCTATTTTTGGACGCATACGCTTCAGCTCGGCCTATAATGGCGCAGTTAGTCACAATTAATGGAATAAAAATACCAAGGGCCAGGTACAACTCATAGCTAAATGCGTTCATCAACAATTGAATAACCGTCACAAAGGCAGCTATGATCATGACAAATATCGGGATCCTAATCTCATTTGGGACAATCGTCCTTACCAGAGAAACTACAACATTTGAGCCAATTAACACCGCAGTGGTAGCGAGCCCAAGACCTAAACCGTTTATTAGTGTGCCAGTTACCGCGAGTAATGGACAAAGGCCTAATAATTGCACCAAGGCGGCATTGTTTTTCCAAATCCCTTGCCAGCTTAGATCTTTATATTCTTGCATGCTTAGTCCTCACAGTCGGCTGTTTTAGCCCACAATGTTTTTTGTTGTTGTTGGTGATATGCCAACACTTTGGCGACAGCGGCGACGGTCGCTCTTGGAGTAATGGTAGCACCAGTGAATTGATCAAATTCACCGCCATCTTTTTTCACCGCAAACGCTTCAGGCACACTGAGGTCTTTACCATTGAAGCTCAATATCCAATCGTCTACCCGTAGATCAATTTTATCACCCAAACCAGGGGTTTCATTGTGTTTGGTCACGCGTACTGCACTGAGTGTATTATCTACTGTGACCCCAACCAAAAGCTCAATACCACCACTGTAGCCATCTGGGGCTGTGGTTTGGTAAATGATCCCTTTGGGCTGTTTGTCATAACGGGCACGGTATAAGCGCTTGCTATCATTACTGCCAAAGACATCTTGATCAATGACGCTTATACAGTCAGCAATAAGATTATTATTGTATTCATTGGACGGAAATACCGCCTGCAATGTTTGTTGTAATTTTTTTTGTTCTTGTTCAGTGATTACTGGCGCGGTCCACAGATTAATTGTGGTGATTAAGCCAGTGGTAACTAATGCAAAAGCGCCAAGTATGCCACCGTTCTTAATTAATGCATGAGTTAACATTTTGACTTATCCTCTGTGGCCATAGACTTTGGGTTTTGTATAGTAATCGATTAATGGCACTGCCATATTCATGATTAATACGGCGAAGGCCATACCGTCAGGATAGCCCCCGAAAGTGCGGATAATAAATACCCAAAAACCTATCATAAAACCAAAAATAAGTCGGCCTCTGTTTGTGGTGCAGGCAGATACCGGATCAGTTGCTATGAAAAATGCACCTAACATGGTTGCGCCTGAGGTCAGTTGAAACCAAGGCGATAAATAAAGGTCAGGATCGATGAAATAGGAGACCACCGCACATCCACCTAACCCCAAAAGTATACTAATGGGAATATGCCAGTTGATCAGCTTAAGCTTAAGCATCACTAGACCTCCGGCAAAAAAGCTCAGGTTAACCCACATCCATGCGTCTACAGAGGCCGCTGAGAGGCTTTTAGTAGTTAGTAGCTCAGACGTGGTATAAGACTGTGACAGTAGCGTCTTGGCACCGTCTAGTGGTGTTGCTTGAGTAATACCGTCTATTGACTGACGTAATTGCTCTACAGTGAAACCTTGTACGCTATAGCCGTTAAAAATAAGCGACCAACTATCAGTAAAAGAAATGGTTGTCGTCATTTCAACCAAAGGTGGAGTCCAGGCGGTCATTTGCACAGGAAAAGAAATTAACAGCACGACATAAGCAACCATTGCAGGGTTGAAAATATTGTTGCCTAATCCACCGTATAATTGTTTGGCAATACCAATGGCAGAGATACTGCCAATCACTACGATCCACCAAGGTGCGTAGGGCGGAATACTAATAGCTATTAATAACCCTGTGACCACAGCACTAAAATCACTGATGGCTCGTTCAAAACTCTTTTTTCGCAGTTCCAGAATAATCACTTCTGTCAGTACCGCAACACTGATAGCGAGCACCAGCTGAATGATGACACCAGCGCCAAATAACCACCATTGCAATGCCACACCAGGTAACGCACAAAGAAACACTAACTGCATCACATTACTGGTATCGCGAGAGACCCGCTGGTGGGGGGAACTACTGACATTAAACATGATTAATTGCTTTCCTCGTCTTGTTTTTTAGCAAGCTTTTTCGCTTTAGCCCGGGCCACTGCGGCCGCAATGCGGGCTTTTTTATCATCCTCAGCTGGTGGGATTACTGCAGTTTGTTTTGGCTCAGCTGTTTGCAAATCACTGACCTGCTCTCCTTGCTGGGCGAGCTTCTTCGCTTTAGCCCGGGCCACCGCGGCGGCAATGCGGGCTTTTTTGTCATCCTCAGCTGGTGGGGTTACTGTAGTTTGTTCTGGCTCAGCTGTTTGCAAATCACTGCTTTGCTCCCCTTGCTGTGCGAGCTTCTTCGCTTTAGCCCGGGCCACGGCTGCGGCAATGCGGGCTTTTTTATCATCCTCAGCTTGTGGGGTTACTGAAGTTTGTTCTGGCTCAGCTGTTTGCATATTTCTGCTTTGCTCCCCTTGCTGGGCGAGCTTCTTCGCTTTAGCCCGGGCTACGGCTGCGGCAATGCGGGCTTTTTTATCATCCTCAGCTGATGGGGTTACTGCAGTTTGTTCTGGCTCAGCTGTTTGCATAGTACTGCCTTGCTCTCCTTGCTGGGCAAGCTTTTTCGCTTTGGCACGGGCGATAGCCTCAGCGACACGAGATTTTTTGTCGTCAGATACGCTGGTTTCACGGGATGTATCTTGGATTTGTTGGCCAGTTGATGATGGCTCTTTTTGCGCCATTTTCTTAGCTCGTGCGCGAGCAACCGCAGCGGCAACGTTAGTTTTGTTGTTATTTGTTTGTGTCGTATCGCTAGCTGATTCGGCACTCGGTCTTTGTTTGGCCTTTACCCGAGCCATCGCAGCGGCAACTTTATCTTGCGCCGCGTTGTCGTTTGACTTCATCGCGTTTTTACGTTTTTCAGAGGCTTCTCGCTGTTTTTCTAGCCTTGCTTGATGTTCACGTTCAAGTCTTTCTTTACGCGCTTCAAAGCGAATTTTAGCGTGTTCAGCTTGTCGTTTTTCTTGCGCTTCGCTTCTTATTTCTTGTTTTGCGTTGCGGTAGTATTGCACTAAGGGAATTTCACTTGGGCAAACATAAGCGCAAGCGCCACATTCAATACAATCAAATAGATAATAGTCTTGTGTTTTTTCCCACTCTTGGGCTTTTGCGTGCCAATATAATTGCTGGGGTAGCAGTTGTGCGGGGCAGGCATCAGCACACGCACTGCAACGTATGCACTCTCTGGCATCTTCACCGCTGTTCAGTTCCCCTTGCGCAGGCACTAATATGCAGTTGGTAATTTTGACGACGGGTACGCGCGCGGATTGGATAGCAAAGCCCATCATAGGACCACCCATGACGATTTTATCACTGCGTGTTTGGTTTATTTGGGCATGCTCTAACAGATGTTCTACAGGACTACCTAAAAGCGCCCAGACATTTTGTGGATTGTTGACGCCTTCGCCGGTAATTGTCACTATTCGTTGGATCAACGGTATATCCCTGTGTACAGCGTCAGCGATAGCGTAGCAGGTGCCCACATTAAACATGGTAACTCCTACATCCATTGATAATCCCTTGCTCGGTACTTGCCGTCCAGTGAGTACTTGAATAAGTTGCTTTTCGCCACCGGCAGGGTATTTAGTGGGTATGCTTACTACATCAATCTCCCCATGCTTGTGACACGCTTTGGTCATTCTCTTAATGGCGGCTGGCTTATTATCTTCAATGGCAATAATAATATGTTTTGGTGTCACAATATGTTGCAGGATCTTAATACCAGCAATGATCTCGTCTGGATAGTGTTGCATAACGCTGTCGTCAGAGGTTATGTAGGGTTCGCACTCAACACCATTAATGATCAGGAACTCAACGTCTTGCTTAATACTTAACTTTCTATGGGTGGGAAATCCAGCACCGCCCATACCACTAATGCCTGATTGTTTGATGTGCTCTGCTAGCTGGCTTGGTGATAATGCACTTATGTCATTAATGGGATGCTGGCTACGCCATTGTTCGAGGCCGTCTGGCTCAAGTACTAAGGTCATTTCAGGTAAACCAGACGGGTGAGCAGAAACATGGGGAGCAATGGTTTTTACATGACCAGATGTAGAGGCATGAACCGGTACTGAGTTGTTGTCCGTTGACACGGTAAGCGGTTGTCCTTTGAGAACGTAGTCTCCTTCTTTAACCAGCAAATTCGCTGCAGGCCCTGCATGTTGTTTCAACGGTATGTAGCAATAGTTAGGCAGAGACAAGGTTTTAACTGACATTCTTTGCGATAACGCTTTTCTACCGGGTGGGTGCACGCCTCCGGGGAAATTCCACAGCTTGCCTTGTCGTATTTTTTCAATAATAGAAAGCAAATTAATAACCTATTTATCGGATCTCAACAATGGGAATTGTGGTGTCTTTTTTCCATCGCCAGCTTGTTGTTGTTTGTTCTACGGGTAACATATCAATACAGTCCACAGGGCAGGGGTCAATACACAAATCACAGCCCGTGCATTCGTTACCTATCACTGTATGCATTTGCTTTGCAGCGCCAATAATAGCATCAACGGGGCAAGCTTGAATGCATTTGGTACAACCAATACATTCATCTTCACGTATATAGGCTACACGCTTTATTGTAATGGCTTCAGCATCTAATGGCGTGGCCTCAACCCCCATTAAATTGGCTAGTTTTTTTACTGTGGCGTCACCACCAGGCGGACACTTGTTGACGTCATCACCATTGGCAATGGCTTCGGCATAAGGTCTACAACCGGGATAACCACACTGACCACATTGGGTCTGTGGCAGAATCTCGTCTAATTGCTCAACTAAAGGATCACTCTCAACCTTAAATTTGATAGCTGCAAATCCGAGTATAATTCCGAAGCCAGCAGCAATAAGGCTAATGATCAGAAATGATGACATTCAATTATCCTTTCACCAAACCACTGAAACCCATGAAAGCGAGGGACATTAGTCCTGCCGTGATCATAGCAATGGAGGCACCTTTGAAGGGACTAGGGACGTCAGCTACGGCAAGTCGCTCACGCAACGATGCAAACAGCACTAAAACCAAAGAAAATCCTAGCGCTGCACCGAAGCCGTAAACCACAGATTGAGTAAAATTATGCTGCTCGTTGATGTTCAACAAGGCAACGCCGAGTACTGCGCAATTTGTTGTAATTAATGGCAAAAATATACCTAATAAACGGTATAGGGTCGGACTGGTTTTACGTACCGCCATTTCTGTAAACTGAACGACGACCGCAATCACTAGAATAAAACTCAAGGTTCTCAGGTAGGACAGACCTAATGGCACGAGTAAATAGGCTTCTACCAAGTAGCTGAGAACAGATGCAAGCGTAAGTACAAAGGTGGTCGCCATAGACATACCAATAGCTGTCTCTAATTTGCTAGAGACTCCCATAAAGGGGCACAATCCTAAAAATTTCACTAATACAAAGTTGTTAACCAACACGGTTCCAACAATGAGTAATAGAAAATCGGTCATTGACGCATTACCTTGACTTGCATGTACTTAAAAACTGTCGACATTATCCGTGTTTACGGCAAATATAACAACCTGTAGTTATCACTACGAAAAGTTAATTTTATTGGATGTGTTAAATGATGTGCTTGGGTAGGAAATTGGCTCCCCCTCCCCGACTCGAACGGGGGACCTGCGGATTAACAGTCCGTCGC
>JBELHI010000026.1:0-28344 GCA_042091475.1 Alteromonadaceae bacterium | reverse complement strand
CTCAATATGACTGCTCTGACGTACATTGGAATCGTTGTTATCAGCCGTGGCAGATAGCTAGAGATACAGCGATAAAAGACGCCCTTAAATCATCACAGGTTTCTGTGACAACTCACAATGGCAGCTTATTGTGGGAGCCTTGGCAAATCCTTAAGAAAGATGGTACACCATACAAAGTATTCACACCTTATTACCGTCGCGGTTGTCTGTCAGCGGCATCGCCGTCGTTGCCTGTGGCCAAGCCTGATAATACACAATGGGTTGAAATAGACAGTCCAGCAAGTATCGAAAGCTTTGAATTATTACCCAAGTTACCCTGGGGCGATCTGTTAGCTGAGTCATGGCATCCCGGAGAGACCGGAGCCGCAGATAACTTGAGTCGTTTTTTGGAAAGTGGCTTGGATGATTATAAAGATGATAGAAACCTACCGGCTTACCGAGGCACATCACGATTGTCTCCTCACTTGCGCTTTGGTGAAATTTCCGTTCGGCAAATTTGGTACGCCGCGCTAACCTCTCGGGATAATGACTGGGGTAATTCTGGGCTTGACTGTTTCTTAAGCGAGCTAGGCTGGCGAGAGTTTTCGTATTATTTATTATTCCACTTCCCAACCATACAGACGGATAATTTCCAAGCCAAGTTTAACGGTTTCCCATGGGCTGATAACGAGCAATTACTCACGGCTTGGCAGCGAGGAAATACTGGCTACCCCATTGTTGATGCTGGGATGCGTGAGTTGTATCAAACAGGCTACATGCACAATCGCGTAAGAATGATTGTTGGGTCGTTCTTGGTAAAAAATCTTCTACAGAATTGGCGTCATGGCGAGCGCTGGTTCTGGGATACATTAGTAGATGCTGACATGGCGAGTAACAGTGCTGGTTGGCAGTGGGTGGCGGGTAGTGGTGCTGATGCATCACCGTACTTCCGCATTTTCAACCCTATCACTCAAGGTGAAAAATTTGATAAAGAAGGTGAATACGTGTCGCGTTATTGCCCTGAATTAGCAGCGTTGCCTAAAAAGTATATACACCGCCCATTCGAGGCTCCGGCAGACATTCTCAATCATTGTAATGTGGTGTTGGGTCATAACTATCCCAAGCCCGTGGTGGATCTGAAGCAATCTCGGCAGAAAGCCTTGGATGCGTTTGCCAGTATCAGAGGAAATTGAGATGCCAGCACTTCGAGTGATTTTAGGCGACCAACTGTCAGAATCAATTAGCAGCTTAAACCAATGTGACCGTGGCAACGACATTATATTGATGGCAGAGGTGATGACGGAAGCCAGCTATGTGAAACACCACAAAGCAAAATTGACGTTTGTTTTTTCAGCTATGCGCCACTTTGCCCAACAATTGAAATCTCAGGGCTTCCAGGTTTGTTATGTTGAGCTTGAGGACAAAGGCAATACGGGGGATTTAGTCAGCGAATGCCAACGTTGGTTTAGTCACTATCAATTAGAGCAGGTGATAATGACAGAGCCCAGCGAATATCGTTTGTTAGAGGCTTTTGAAACACTGGCTGCATCAAATACCATACCTATTACCTTGCTTCCAGATGACCGTTTCTTGGCATCCAAGCAGGATTTTGTGGAATTTGCCGATGGGCGTAAGCAGCTAAGAATGGAGTTTTTCTACCGACAAATGCGTGCTCGCTACGGGGTGTTGATGGAGGGAAGCAAACCCACTGGCGGTAAATGGAACTATGACATTGATAACCGTCACGCCATGCCCGATAGTATTCAACCGTCCGCACCACTGGTGTTTCCAGCAGACGAGGTTACCACAAAGATTCAAGATATGGTGTCACGGTTATTTGCTGATAATGTCGGCGAACATGAAAATTGGCGCTTTGCTGTTACCAGACAGCAGGCACTTGATGTACTTGAGCATTTTGTTGAGGAGCGTTTACCGCAGTTTGGTACCTATCAGGATGCCATGCGCGGCGGTGACCCTTGGCTTTTCCACTCCCACATTGGTTTGTACTTGAACAGCGGTCTACTGTTGCCAAAAGAGGTGATAGAGCGTGCTGAGAACGCCTACGCCAATGGCTTGGTGCCCCTTAATGCCGCGGAAGGTTTTATTCGTCAAATACTGGGATGGCGCGAATATGTTAGAGGCCTGTATTGGTTGAAGATGCCAGACTATAAAAGCATGAACGCATTAGACGCTCAGGTGCCGTTGCCTTCATTCTTTTGGAATGGTGACACCCATATGAACTGCCTAAAACAGTGCGTTAACGACACCATGCAGTACGCGTACGCCCATCACATACAACGCTTAATGGTGTTAGGCAATTTCTCTTTGTTGGCGGGCTTGTCCCCTGAACAAGTCAATGAGTGGTTTTTGTTGGTTTATGCAGACGCCTATGAGTGGGTTGAGTTACCTAATGTATCTGGCATGGTGCTGTATGCTGACGGCGGTGTGCTGGCCAGTAAACCTTATGCAGCCAGTGGTGCTTACATCAACAAAATGTCTGACTATTGTAAAACTTGCCATTACAAAGTTAAACAAAAAAACGGCGAGGATGCTTGTCCATTTAATTACTTGTACTGGGACTTTTTGCGTCGCAATCAAGAAAAACTGCGGGGGAACCATAGATTAGGAATGCCGTATCGCACGTTGAATAATATGTCTGATGAAAAGATAATCGCCATCAGCAATGATAGTGAACGTTTTTTTACGGCCTTGGAAAACAATGAAAAAGTCTGAGTTACCCAGTAAGGTATGTCCAGTGTGTGAGCGACCGTTCAACTGGCGCAAAAAGTGGCAGCGGGACTGGCAGCACGTAAAGTACTGCTCAGAGCGCTGTCGGCGTCAGCGAAGCAAGGTAGACAGTTAGGTTATGGCATCCACGCATAACTGATTTTGGCAAATAAATTGCGTTCAACCTGTTGCAATCTTTGTACTTCATCAATCTCTGAAAAGTCAGAGAAGCCTAGGTAAACTGCCGTTTGAGGGTTGACTGTGTAACTATAAATCAGCTGGGAACCAAGGTCTTTGTATTTTGGCTCTGGTGTGCGCCACAGATAATTATCAGGATTATAATCAATATCTGCATAAGCTAACCTAAGGTTTAGCGCGTGACGGGTATCAAAATTGTAGCCAAGACTGACATTCCAAAGCTGTGCTGAAAACACTGGCTGGCCATTAGCATCCATGTCCTCGCGGAAGTAGCTGAGCTTGCTGGATACGTGTTCATTGATGAAGTAATTGATATCAATACCAAAGCGCATGCTGTCGCCAAGACGGTTATTAGCTAAATCTATACGGTCGCCGGCAATATAATCAATATCAAGCTCTAAACCCGAATCTGGTGTAATACCAGCACGTACAGCGCATCGATTTTGAATGAAAAAATCGGTATTATCGCGCAGCGCTAGCATTGAAGGATCCAAGCGATTGCCAATTTGCCCTTTGCTTAAGCACGTAAGCGAGACGTATGAGTTATAGATGGCTTCCAAGGTGACTCGACCGCGGTATTTACGCTCCATGACCTGCTGATCACCACTGAGCCTGAATTCATTCTCAACATCAATATTTACTGAATTCCACCACACATCACCGCTTGAATAGTAATTCAAACCAGCGCTTAGCTCGTAAGATTGAAAATCAATCACGTCAACAAAGCCCAAGTCTGCGCGGAAACCATCTGATACATTCTCGTAT
Source organism: Alteromonadaceae bacterium (assembly GCA_042091475.1). Taxonomy (GTDB): domain Bacteria; phylum Pseudomonadota; class Gammaproteobacteria; order Enterobacterales; family Alteromonadaceae; genus CAXRGH01. The sequence goes on along the minus strand of JBELHI010000026.1, from coordinate 24,675 downwards.
TCAATTGAGGTGTACCAGTCTTGTTCACGGTGGGCGTAGCTTAGTAAGGTTGCGTTGCCGGAAAACTTGTCAGTGTTTGCGGTACGCAAATAATGTTCGTAATTGACACATTGCCCTTCACCGCATTGTTCAATATCGTCGTTGGCAAAATATGTTTGCAATAGCGCTGAATAGCGAGACTCACTAAACATGGTTTGCACATTGAACGAGTCCTGATCAGTGATATCGTAACGCAGATCAACGGAAGACATGTAGTTGTGGTAGTCTTCACTGTCTCTGATGGTTGTTAGGGTGCCAATGGATATGTCTTGATTCAAATCATAGCGATAACGCACGGCCACATTCGTGCTTTTACTATTGATTTGTTCAATAGTAGAACTAGAATTACCCGGCAAGATTAAGGTGGTGATTTCATCATCAGCAACCAACACACCATAGGCATGTTTATCCACCCGTCCTGACAATTTAGCGCCAATATTGGGGGATGAAATATTACGGGTATAAATGAGGTCCGAACGGGTTTCGAAAATATCTAGATTTTCTAAAAAAAATGGACGCTTTTCTTCAAAGAACAAGGCAAAATTATTATTGACATTCAACTGACCACTATCAGATTCTACTTGAGAAAAATCAGGGTTGACGGTGATGTTGAGGGAACTGTCTGTTGTCAGTCCCCACTTAATATCTAAACTTGGTTGAGTGTCATTGACTGATTGCCATTCTGCGTCTGGAGCTCTTGTTTGGTTAACACCGCTAACTAATGCTGGCGCAATGGTTACGTTACTACCAGAACTTGCACCAGCAAATCCCTCAATAGCTTGCATTTGGCAAACCCAACAGTAATTATCCGGATCTATATCAACATTTGATAGGCGGTATTGAATGTCACGAGGAAAAAAGCGTACAAATTCAAATGCCCATGTTTGCGGCTCTACGCCAGTAGGGAAATTAAAGTTATTCAGTGGAATAACAATTTCAACAATATAATTTTTTTCTGATATGTTCCCGGCAGAGTACCAGATACCATCCCAACCCGTACTCTCGGTTCCTGTGATGGTGTTTTCGGTGGCATCAGATTGCACGCCCAAGGGATTTATGAAAAATTGATAGGCGAGTTTCTGATCATTATAGGGGTCAATTTTTATCCCCACCATGTCGTCTTGCCAAATGTTATCTCGTTGTCTGTAGTAGGCTCGGATTTCATCGGCATTATCATGGTCGGCGATAAACGCGATATTGAGGTTTTCACCATCCTCGTAATACTTTACTGTTGTGGTTACTGGAAGATCGTCAATATTAAAGGGCACCACAACATAATCTATGGTTTGTTGGCTTGCCATAGTCCATGCTTTTTCAGACAGTATGCCGTCGGCCTTGGCTGGCTCAGAAATATGAACAATAGTATCTTTTGCCGTGACCATGGGGGATACCAATAACCCCAAGATGACTGCCAACAACTTGCATGACTTGCCCACTATAATCCCTCAATGTGTGTAATAAAATGAATCCGCCGTGCATTTTCTACACTGTTTGATGAATAGTCAATCAATTTGCCAAGTTAAGTCATTGTATTAGCGTACAATCAAATCTACACGGGCTAACGCCTCACATTTAGTAAATCAGTTCGACATTAATACGAGTGTTGTGTTTCGTGATTCAGATCCAGCATCTGGTAGTTGCCATCGGCTTTGATATGTCCCGACCCGTGATAGTGATGAAAGTAGCGAGTGAGTATGTGTTGTTGCGTTACATCCTTCGTTCTTAATCAGCCCGCCGATACTTACTAATAACTCGATCTCGATTTTGCAATAACGAGGCATGGAAACAAGCTCATTGGTAAAGGATATTGTGTGCTGGATTTATTATCTCTTGGCAGTTTTTACGGTTCTGTTAAGTAAATAAAATGTTGATTTTATTGATCTGTAGATAGACTATGGGTGTAAGTAACTGCTAACCGGTAATACTATTGTCTAATGCGTCAGGTCACGACGGAATAGGGTTATCAATTTATAATATAGAAATATCTTGGCCACTTGCCGAATATTTAACAACATAGGACTAGTGTAATGTTTAAAGTGCTTTTTAGGTTTCTTCCAATAATCTTTATTGGGGGCGCAATAGTTACCACCATGGTGCTTGTTTCTAGCCGTGAAAAGCCCCAACGCAAAGTCCTTACGCCGCCTGTTCCCGTTGTTAGCGTAATTAATGTTGAAATGCAATCAACCGAGTTTACTGTCTCTTCCCAAGGATTGGTGTCGCCCAAGTTTATTACTCTGTTGAGCAGTCAAGTGAGCGGACGTGTAGATTGGGTATCTAAAAAGTTCATTGAAGGTGGCATGTTCAATCAAGGCGATACGCTAATTCAACTAGAACAGTTTGATTATATAACTGATGTTAAACAAGCCGAGGCAGAACTTGCAAGAGCCCAGGCATCACTTCAAGAAGAGGTTGCTAGAGGCAAAGTAGCAGAAGTGGAGTGGAATACTATCAACAAAAGTGTGGCGCCTGAATTAGGTTTGAGAAAGCCGCAGTTGGCCAACGAACAAGCCAATGTGATGGCTGCAGAAGCTAGACTAGAAAGGGCCCAGCGAAATTTATCGCGGACTACCATTACTGCGCCTTTTGACGGTATTGTGAAATTGAAGAGCGTTGAGGTTGGCCAGTTTATTGGCGTTGGTTCACAACTGGGTACACTATTTGACACCCGAGTGGCCCAGATACGATTACCGTTAAAACAGGATGACTATGCCTACTTGTATTTAGATGACAATGCTGGCATTGCTAAAACAACGGTGACACTTAATGCGAATGTCGCGGGTAGTGCACAACAATGGCAGGGCACAATAACCCGAGACGAGGGTTTAGTTGATGAACAGAGCCGTGTGATGTTTGCCGTTGCGGAAGTTGTTGACCCGTACAAACGAGACAGTGAAAGCAGCGACTCAGTATTAAAATTTGGTACCTTTGTTGCCGCGAGTATTGATGGCAAAACCGTGGATAACATTGTCCAGTTACCCCGTTCGAGTTTGCGTATAGACAACTCAGTGGTCGTGGTTGATGACGAGTACAAGTTGCGCACTGCTGCAGTTGAAGTAGTTAAAACGGGCAGTGACTACGTGTTGATTTCTAGCGGTTTAATTGCGGGGCAACGGGTAGTTAGTTCAACCCTAGCCAGTCCACGAAATGGTGCAGTAGTTAAAATTAGTGGCCAAAAATCCGCTGAGACCTTGAATGCGGTGCAAAGTGCAGACGCGACAAAAGAGGTCACCCAATGAGCCAAGAAATTAATACTGAAACGGGGTTAATCCCTTGGTTTGCGCGCAATCATGTGGCAGCAAATCTGTTGATGTTTGGGCTTATCATCGCAGGAATAGTTTCCGCAGTTGCGATTAGAAAAGAAGCGTTCCCATCTATGATGTTGGATGTGGTTAGTATTCGGGTACCGTATCTGGGGGCAGCACCACAAGAAGTTGAAGAAGGTGTGGTATTAAAAATTGAAGAGGCGATTGAAAATGTTGAGGGAATAAAAAAGGTCACCTCAACCGCTAGCGAAGGCATGGGCAATGTGTCGGTCGAAGTTCAAGACGGATACGACGCACAATTGTTACTGGACGAGATTAAGGTGCTGGTGGACGCCATACCTAGCTTTCCTGAAAATACTGAAAAGCCGGTAATTTACAGACCCAAAATATCCAGAGATGTACTTAGAGTTGCCTTGTATGGTGACGTGTCTGAGCGGCAACTAAAAGAAACCGCCAAGCAACTTCGCAATGAATTGGCTAACTTGTCAGGGGTAACAGCCGTTGAGGTGAGTGGTGCTAGAGACTATGAGGTGTCAATTGAAGTTTCTGAAGCTCGCTTGCAAGAATATGGACTAACGTTTGACGATATTGTTTCAGCAGTGCGCCGAACATCCGTTGACTTACCCGGTGGCCGAATTCGTAGCGAAACCGGTGATATTCTACTGAGAACCAAGGGGCAAGCCTATACAGGCGAAGAGTTTGCAAATATTCTGTTGGTTAATCGCCCGGATGGAACGCGGTTGACCCTAGGTGATATCGCATCAATTACTGACGGATTTATTGAAGAGCCTCGCTTCTCCTTGTTTGACGGTAAGCCTACGGTAAATGTAACGGTTAAAGCCGTGGGAGACGAAGATGCTTTGCAAATAGCTGAAACAGTAAAAAACTATGTAGACAGCTGGCAACAAACCCTACCTGATACGCTAAAAGCAGATATTTGGCGCGACAGTTCCTTCTACCTAAATGACCGACTCAACCTAATGCTAAACAATATGAGTTTTGGCGCCGTGTTAGTATTTCTCGTGTTGACTTTGTTCTTACAGTTGCGCTTGGCATTTTGGGTTATTGTTGGTTTACCTGTCTGTTTCCTTGGTACCTTAGTGTTTTTACCACTTGAAATGATTGATGTGTCCATCAATATGATCAGCCTTTTTGGTTTTATTTTGGTGCTAGGGATTGTGGTTGATGACGCCATTATTATGGGGGAGTCCGCCTATACAGAAATTGATAAGCACGGTCACAGTGTTGAGAATGTTATCCGAGGTGTGCAACGGGTAGCCATGCCGGCAACCGTAGGGGTAATTACCACAATTATTGCCTTTGTGCCTCTGTTGATGGTGGATGGACCCTCATCCGTGATTTGGAAATCCATTGGTTGGATTGTCATTATCTCCCTGGTGTTTTCACTGGTGGAATCAAAGTTAATTTTGCCTGCGCACTTGGCGCAAATGCGCCAGCGAAAATCTCGTGGCAAAGGCAAGTTGCAAAAGGTGGTTGCTGCCTGTGGTGAAGGGCTGAAATGGTTCGTTAAACACAAGTACACGCCGTTTGTGCGCAAAGCCATTGAGTTTAGATACCATACCTTAGCCTTGTTCTTCTCCTTAATGATTATTATGTTTGGTCTGTTTGGTAGCGGTATTGCGCGCTTTGTGTTTTTCCCGGATATTCCCAGCGACTCATTACAAGCTAAGTTGACTATGCAGGCGGGCGCCTCTATTGAACAGCGCAATGCGGCCATGCGTCAGGTGGAACAGGCACTGCTAGACACTGATCAACAGGTTGCTAGTGATTATCAGCAGTCAGTGGTTCAACACTATGTTATTTACGGTGACTCTGCAACTGAGGCGACCTTGATAGCAGAACTAAGTAAAGGCCAAACACGGGAAGTGGATGGCTACCAAATTAGTCAGCGTTGGCGTGAAAACTTACCCGATATGACAGGCGTTGAGAAACTGGATATTGGTGGCGGTAATGGCCCAGGTCCACAGGGCAAAGATATTAGTTTCACTCTTAACGGTAAGGATTTGAACGAACTACAAGGCGCCGCCAACGCACTGATGGCACAATTACGAGATTATGACGGCGTGGTTGACGTGGGAGATAACTTTTCTAGTGGTGGCGACGAACTCCGCTTTGCCATGAAGCCGGAAGCTGAGTCACTAGGCTTGCGTTTAAATGATTTAGCCCAACAAGTACGCTATGGCTTTTATGGCGCTGAGGCACAAAGGATCCAGCGCGACGACGAAGAAGTCAAAGTGATGGTGCGTTATCCAAAACAATCACGTAATTCCATTACCCATTTTGAAGACATGAGAATTCGTACCGCTAACAACCAAGCGGTGCCGTTTTCAGAGGTTGCAGAGATTGAGAAGGCCAAGGCTTATTCATCCATAGTACGAATTGATGGGGTACGAGCAATCAGTGTAGAAGCAGGCGCTGATAAGAGCCGAATTGACCCACAGAGCATTGTCAGAGATATACAGCAAACGGTCATTCCCAATTTACTAGAGCAATATCCATCGGTTAACGTGGTATTAGGTGGTGCTTCTGAACAGGAGCGCAGCTCGTTATCTTCACTATTTAACGGTTTTGCCGTTGCCCTATTGGCAATGTACGTATTGATGGCGGTGACATTGCGTTCTTACTCTCAACCACTGATGATCATGAGTGTCATTCCGTTTGGAATAATCGGTGCCATTATTGGCCACATACTATTGGGCTATCCTGTGAGTATATTGTCTATGTGCGGGATTGTTGCTTTATCAGGGGTAGTGGTGAATGACAGCCTTATCTTGGTGGATTTTGTTAATAGGGCGCGACAACAAGGATTGAGTACCCTAGACGCCGCTGTCAACGCCGGTGCTGCCCGCTTCAGAGCCATTGTACTTACCTCATTAACCACCTTTATTGGTTTGATACCCATTGTTAGTGAGACCAGCTTACAAGCTAAGATTGTTATCCCCATGGCAATTTCACTGGCATTTGGCATATTGTTCGCCACGGTAATAACCTTGGTATTAGTACCTTGTCTATACTTGGTGGTGGCTGATGTTAAACGACGCCTGCGTTACTGGTTTATTGAACCCTGGGGCTTATTAAGAAAAGGCTCTCAAGTCTAACTAAATGGAATATATGGCGTCTTTTGTTTGAGGCGACAACCGTTTTGAAATGTAAAAAAGCGAGGATAAATCCTCGCTTTTTTATTGCTATTTGAAACTAGATAACGATTTGTGGTGTTATCCTCGTTGTCAAAACATGGGAGCCGTTGCAGTGGCGGTTGCCATTCTGCTCCCCGTGTTTTTGATACTACTCATTGTTTATTGTACCCGAGTATTCAAATGCACCAATATCATGAATGAAGGTACCGTCGTTATCACCGTCTGATGGTCTGGATCGGTTGGCATTGTCTTCCAGTAAACCATTGTCAAAACCGGCATCAATGGCAGGTGATAGTGGGGATAGTTTAAAATCATCCGTCAATAAGGGACTTTCAACTAGGGTGTTTTCCATGTCGAAACGGTCCATGTGATGGCTTGGTTCTGAGAATAAGTTATTGCGTAAGTCAGCGATAATTCTGAGATCCGTTGTAGCCTGCTCTACACCCATATGATCACCAAATAAGTACTCCACATCTTTAAAGATATTATTGTTGATGGCTAAATTGATCTGTGATGCTGATCCGCCATCGTCTTCATCGGAAGGCGTTGTGATACCCAACACAGAACTCATACCAACAAACGTGTTATTTTGTACTTTGATATCCAGGGCATGTTTGGATTTTATCTCAATAGCTGCGGGGACACTGTCATAAGATGGCGGCTTAAGATAGTCTTTGCTTTTCACTCTGTCGGGTGCAACCACGAAAAGGTTATTGTTTATTGATACCTGCGACGTCTCATATTTGTTGCCATACAAATTGATGTCAAGGTAGTTAATCTGGGAAAAACGTGGTGACTTTTGAAAGTCATAGCCATGAATATGCATCACGTCAGGCGCATTGTTACGATAGGTATCCATGATAATGTTATTTTCAAATATGAAATCATTGTTCACAGAAATGGTTGTTTCGCCTTGTGCATGAGGTTCAAAAGAAAACACGTTATCCCTCAAAGTACCACCGCCAGAAGTGTGGATAGTAAAGTTATGCAGTGTCAATCCAGAAATGGAGCTCTGTGCAGCTAAATAGATGCGATTGTCAATTAGTCTCGGCAGCATGGAGATGAAGCCAGCAGATTTTCCTATAATAGTCACCTGACTATCCGCAGATGCAGAGGTCAAGTGTATATTTTTTGATGTTAAGTCCAATGAACCAACATATAAGCCTCTATGAATAACGATGGTAGAACCAGCGCGGGCCTCATCAATTTTCTGCTGAATAAGCGCCGTGGATTCCCCGACAAAGATGGGAAACCGATAGGTCTGATAAATTTTGTCGCCAGTTAATTTATGTTTAAGGTTAATATCAATAAAGCCAGCGCCAGTATCTACGGATTTATAGTTAAGCCATATGTTCGGTAACAATCTACCGCTCGATGTAATTTGTCCAAGATCCAATACACGCTTTGAGTTCAGGCAACCGCGACAGAAAGAGTTGGTATTGACTAAAAATTCAGGCAAGACGTAGTCTAGGTATGCGCCCTCAAGACTGTCGCGAGTATAACTGTCGCCATAATTATCATGGGTATCAATTGGTTTAACTGTTGATTGGTTTTGCTTGCTAACTTGAGATGGTATCTGCTTAGACCAGCGATAATATTCCTCCTTAGTTAAAATTTGGTCAATGTCCAAACGCAGTGCGCCGTATTCTCCAACGACGAGCTCACTATGAGCCTCTGAATCAAAATATTTTAGGGGAAGATCTAATCCCGCTCTTTGGTAGCGGAAGACGTTAAGATTGTCACAGGTGTTTGCGTCTTGTTGGTCAGAAAGGAGTCTCATACGAACATTAATATCTGCTGACAATGACTCTATTCCATCATCTGTTGTCAATAGACTGACTGGCACGTGGTACGGAGCTACCATATCCACTGACTGATCTTCCATTTGGGTCCACTGTCTGGAGACTGTGGCGGTATCTTTGATTGTCAGTTTTTGTCCATTGCTACTGACCGCGCAGTTTGCTCGCTCACAGTAGGCCGAATTGTCCCTAAATGTTATGGGTGCTGCTGAGGTCAATACCATTTCAAATGGCTGTTGTACCATCCTCTGATCCGTATCTGCCCCGATCAATAAGTCCATTGCCATGGGTGAGGCATAATTTAAGGTAAGATTGGAAGAATATACGTAAAAGTTTATTTCACTGTTTTCCGTTTGGCTTTCACATGAAGCCAGGGCCCGGTCAAATTGAGCCTGCTCAGGGTGTCCTTGCAAGGGCTGGGACTCAGAATCGTCACAGCCAATGGTAAGCAGTAGGGTAAGAGATAATATCAGTAGTTTTTTCAACGAGTCGCTCCTTGGTTCGTTAATGTAACGTTACTCAAGGAGTGAGGTTAACTAATTATTGAGCTAATACAATGGTTTGACATACTTGCTTACAAATAAGTCACTTATATATAATGGTTTATGTGCCATTTGTCGGTTTTTTGGACATTGAGTTTTTGTTGAAAATAACTCAGCCACTAAGGGTAAGGTGAGACCCAAAAGGAAGCCGTAGGGACCCTTGGCAAAACCAATACCTTAGGTCCTCAGTATGAGGAAATTTAACGTTTTTGACTATCTTTTTTGGTTTAAGGGCTGACTAAGTGTGATGTCCTTTACTCACGCGTATCCATTGCTCTTGCTTTATTGACTGTGTTTGTACTGTTCTACCCACATTATCGTGGCGCCACATACCGCCGCTGGCATGACGACAAAGTTAACAATTGGGATAAAGGTCAGCAGTGCGACGGCAGAGCCAAATCCTAAGCTAATGCCTTTGTTGGCGGATAGGGTGTCTCGCATTGTTGAGAACGCTACTTTGTGGTTGTCAAAGGGATAGTCACTGTATTGAATGGATAATATCCACGCGGTAAAGATAAACCACATGATTTGACCCACAACAGGAAAGATGAACAGCAGTGGGAAAAACACAAGAAATCTTGGTAGGAAATACAAGAGTTTCTGGGTTTCTCGCAGTAACAGACGCGGAATATCTTTGATGAATTCCATCATGCCCATTTGTGTGCTCGTATCACCTGTTAAATAGGCTTCGACCTGCTCTGATAGCAAGCCATTGAAAGGTGCAGATATCCAATTGGCCAAGCCAGTAAATAAAAAGTAGACCGCTAACAACATGGCCAGCATAAGCAATGGCATTAACAGTTCACTCAACCAATGCAGCCAAGTGGGTAAAAATTCGTAAAGACTTGCTTGCCAAAGGTCAATTTGATCAGTTAACCAAATAAACACGGCGGTAAATAGTAACACGTTGACTAATAGGGGAAGTATTACAAATCGGCGCAAGCCCTTGGTATTAAGCAGGCCGATGCCACGAAAAAGATAGCTAAAGCCAGTAAAAAAAGACATGTCGTTCCTTTCTGTCATATTCAATATCATTAATAGCATAACCCAAGTAATCAGAGATTGTCATTGAATCACTACTATGAAGCTGTGATTGATTGTTACGGATATTTATCATGCTGTTACGGACATTGTGACAAGCAAAGAGTTCTGATATTCTCAGAATATAATAATAATTTTTAATTCTCTAACGACATCACATGCGACTACAGAAAATCAAGCTGGCTGGATTTAAGTCCTTTGTGGATGTTACTCAAATCCCTTTTCCAGATAACATGACCGCCATCGTTGGTCCCAACGGGTGCGGTAAATCAAATATTATTGATGCTGTCAGATGGGTGTTAGGGGAAAGCTCTGCTAAAAATCTCCGTGGCGATGCCATGACTGACGTCATTTTTAATGGTTCCAGTGCGCGTAAACCCGTGTCTCAGTGTAGTGTGGAATTGGTATTTGATAATTCAAGCGGCCGGGTGCAAGGGGAATATGCCAAATACACTGAGTTGTCCGTTAAACGTCTAGTCTCTCGTGACGGTCAGTCCTTGTATTTCCTAAATGGCTCTAAATGCCGCCGGCGCGATATCACTGATATATTCCTTGGCACGGGCTTGGGGCCTCGCAGTTATGCCATTATTGAACAAGGCATGATCTCCCGTCTAATTGAATCAAAACCTCAAGAGCTCCGAGTATTTATTGAGGAAGCCGCGGGTATCTCTAAATACAAAGAGCGTCGCCGTGAAACTGAAAATCGCATTCGCCACACGCGAGAGAATTTAGAGCGATTATTGGATGTCAGGGCAGAGTTAGCCAAGCAACTTGAAAAACTCCAACGTCAAGCGGCTGCGGCTAAACGTTATAAGCAATTTAAAAGTCGTGAGCGTGTTCTTAAAGGTGAATTGGCCACCATGCGTTGGCTTAAACACAGTGAACAAGTGATTGCCTATGAGGAAAAAATAAAGCAACAAGAGACGGATATTGAGGCTTACATTGCTCAGCAGCGCGGTGGCGAAAAGAACATGGCGGTGTATCAGCAACAACAGCATGATCTCAATGCTGAGTTACAGGATAGGCAGACTGAATTGTTTAAGGTTGGCACTGAGATCAGTCGCCTGCAGCAGTCTCAGTTACATAATCAACAACGCAAAAGCCGTATTGGTGAGGAACTGTCGCAATTACAACAAGTGCTAGATGATGCGGTGTTACATCAACAACAACAATTAGACGCCTTGCAGCGCTCTCAACAATTGTTAGCACAACGTGAGCCAGAATTAGAGATACTTGACGAAGCGCAGTTAGAAGCCCAAGAACGTGTGTTGGAGGCGGAAGAAAACTATGAGCAAATACAGCTTGGTTTGAGAGAAAGTGAAAATGAATTTAGTGGCCTTCGTCATCAAATAGATAGTCGAAAAAACCAACTTCAAGCCTTAAAACACGTGCTGCAACGGGGGCAAATAAGGTTACAGCAAGTTGATACTGAATTAGCAGAGTTGGATATTGTTTCTCATAAAGATGTGGTTGATCAAGCACGTTTGCAGAGGTCCCAAACTGAGCAAAGACTGGCGGCGCAGCTGTTGGCGGTTGATGAGAAAAAGCTGACATTGCAATCATCACAACAACAGGTTCAAAATGAGCAGTCTAAAGCTGAACAGTTAAGCCTAAAATTGCAGCAGATCAATGGTGAATTAATGGCCATTGAAAGTGTCCTCAATAGTCATCAAAACCCCCTTAAAAAACAGCTTTCAGATGATGGGGTAGATTATCTGGATATAGCCTCATTTTTGCAGGTTGAGGGCAAGTGGGCAGCAGCAGTAGATGTGGTATTAGGGTACTGGCATGGTGCTTGTGTTGTTGATTCGGACGTGTCATTACCCCGAGCGATACAGGGTAAGGCTTGGTTTTCTCAAGGCATGTCAGAGGACAAGCCCAAGGGCACACTGGCATCGTGTATCTTGTCTCCGCAAGTACCAGAGTGCTTGAGCAAGATACATTTATGTGAGGACGATGGGCAGTTACAAGAACTATTAAGTAACCTCAAGATCGGTGAGTCCGTGATTACACCCGAGGGCCAATGGTATAGCCATGAATATTGCCTAGTACCTTCATCTGAACCTGTCGTAGGGCCATTACAACATCAGCAACACAAGCAACGTTTACTGCAACAACAACAAGAGCAGCAGCAGCTCCTTGACACCTTACAACAGGAATTGAAAACACAACAGCAGGGTTTGGCTGATATGACAGACGCCTTGGCTGCACTCAATCAGCAAGTGTTAGAAGAACAGCGCCAGTTACATCAATTCACTACTGACTTCAATCATCATACAGCCACCCTTGCTACTGCCAAGAAACGCCAAGAGATGTTACAAGACGAGCAACAAAGTTTAACCCTGCAATTAGAAGAAGAAGCCCTGCAACAAGAGGCCTTGTATGAAGAAATTGAGCAGTTAGAGTATAAGTTTGAGGACTACCAAGGCCAACAGGATAGCAACGAACAAGTGCGTCAACAGTGCCAACAAACCATTAGTTTGAGTCGCTCACAGTACCAAAACGCTAAGGATGCTTACCACAGAGTGGCATTGGAATTGGAAGCGTTAAAGGTTCAATGTCAGGGCTTATTGACGTCTCAGCAAAGAGAAGCCAAGCAAGTAGAGGCCTTTACTTCACAGCAATCAGTATTGCGCGAAGAGTTGAACACTTTGACTGAGCCAGATGAGATTGACGTTGATGAACTAGAGCAATTACTGACGCAAAAACTAGAGATTGAAGAGCAGCAAGTGGTTATTAATAGTAAACTTGCGGAGCTGGATGGCTGGTTGTCTGATGCGGAGAAAGGTCAGCGAGGGGTTCAACAAAAAGTTGAGGGGATGCGAGCTGAGCTTGAACGTAGCAAGTTAGACTGTGAAGGCCAGCGCATCAGGGCTAATGGCATATTAGAGCAGTTAACAGAGCTTAATCAGTCATTGAAGAGCGTATTGGAGAGTTTACCAGATGAAGCTCAAGAACAGCCTTGGCAAGCTGAATTGGAATCGGTACAACGAGGCTTGTCACGCCTCGGCGCGGTTAACTTGGCGGCGGTGGAAGAGTATGAGCAGCAATTAGAGCGTAAAACCCATTTGGATAGCCAATATGATGATCTTACCGCTGCCTTGGATACCCTAGAGAATGCTATCCGCAAGATTGATAAAGAAACACGCTCACGCTTTAAGCAAACCTTCGAGCAGGTTAATAGCGATTTGAAAATCCTGTTTCCAAAAGTATTTGGCGGTGGTGCGGCTTATCTAGATTTGACCGACAACGACATGTTGGACACAGGTGTTACCATTATGGCTCGGCCTCCTGGTAAGAAAAACAGTACCATTCATTTGTTATCTGGTGGTGAAAAAGCACTCACGGCCTTGTCCTTGGTGTTTGCCATTTTTAGGCTAAACCCAGCACCATTTTGTTTATTGGACGAGGTAGATGCGCCGTTAGATGATGCCAATGTGCAACGTTTTTGTAATTTGGTCACGGAAATGTCCCAGACCGTGCAATTTATATACATCAGCCACAATAAAATTGCGATGGAAATGGCAAATCATTTAACTGGTGTTACAATGGCGGAACCGGGGGTATCTCGGATGGTGTCCGTCACCGTCGACGAAGCAGCAAGCATGATTGAAGAGTAGAATATGAAGGATTTACAATTTGCGTTAATTGTCATTGGTACGTGCGCGATTTTAGGTGTGTTAGTACATGGCTTATGGACAATTAGAAAAAATGCAAATACACAGGATGGTGACTACCAAACCGATGATGTTGAGCATGATATGGCTGAGACTATGTCTTTTAATGCTACTGACGACGGCAATCATGTCGCTGATTTTGAGCATGAAACTATTGATTGTGCAGATATTCAGCAACCGCAAGCCGCAGAAATAGTCACAACCGACAGTCAAGACAACCCAGTGCCCAACGATCATCAACAGGATACTGTATTACAAGTGGAATCAGAGCTTGAACAGGCCGATGACTTTGACGAATATGGTGTTGGTCCTGTGAGAACCGTGAGTGCTGACGAAGTTAAACCAGCCGTTGTCTCGCCTCCTATGTATGACAGAACAGAGGTAAAAAATCCGACAGGTGTTATACCGCCAGTGCCGCCAGCGTCATTATTGCGAGATTCTCAGACCGTGTCGGTTTTAGAGCCGATAGTGCCTACAGATAAAATTACAGGCGTAGTTGAAACAACCGTGGTAGAGGACTTACCTAAGCCAAGTGAGATGGATACTGCGGCTGGGGATTCAATGGCTATTAGCGCTGATCCCGCCGATGCTCCGACAACTAATCGTAATACTAAGATACATTCTCCAGCGCAAGAGGTGCCTAAAGCTAAACCTAAGCGCAAGCGCCGTAGTCGGGCCGCTGAAGAGCAAATGCAGATAAATTTTGATGATGAGAATGGGCCAGAGAACCCTGATGTTATTGAACCAAAAGCTAGCGAGATTGAGCCAGAATTGCTGACTTTACATGTCTCTACGGGTGACCAAGACCCCATACAGGGGGCGCAACTGTTACCCTTACTGCTAACGTTGGGTTTCAAATTTGGTGAGCATGACATATTCCATCGCAACGAGCATACCGACGGTACAGGGCCCACGTTATTTAGTTTGGCTAATATGTTCATGCCAGGTGTGTTTGACATTGATAATATGGAACAGTTTAAAAGCCAAGGTATTGCCTTATTTATGACCCTGCCAGTAGAAGGTGATTCAAGACAAGTGTTTAATATGATGCACAACGCCGCACGTAAAATTGCCGATGAGTTTAATGCAACGATACTCGACGGCCAACGCTCAACATTGACTAAACACGGTGTTCAGCGTTACGTGGAACGCATCAGAGAATTTGAACGCAAACGTATGCTGCATCGCTAAGGCAGTTTTCTAAGTCATCAGTTTTAGGAGTAAGGCATGACGAATCCTAGTATCCAGGCTATGGAAAAAGCGACCATTCTCAGAAGCCAGTTAAATGAATACAACTATCAATATTATGTGTTAGACGCACCCACGGTTCCAGACGCTGAATATGACCGTTTAATGCAAGCATTAAAAGCATTAGAAGTAGAATATCCTGACTGTATTATTGCAGAATCACCGAGCCAAAAAGTGGGTGGCGTTGCCAGTGAAAAATTCCAAAGTGTCAGCCATGAAGTGCCCATGTTGTCTTTGGATAATGCGTTTGATGAAACTGAGTTTCTAGCCTTTGGTAAACGGATTGATGATCGTTTAAATAATAGCGATGATAAGTTGATTTGCGGTGAGCCAAAACTTGACGGCCTTGCGGTCAGTATCATGTATCAAGATGGCCGCTTGGTGCGTGCAGCGACGCGGGGTGATGGTAGTACTGGCGAAGATATTACTCACAATGTCAGAACCATTAAGAATGTACCGTTGACCTTACGCGGTGATTTTCCTGAACGGTTAGAAGTCAGGGGTGAAGTGTTTATGCCAAAAGCTGGCTTTGAGGCAATGAACCAACAACAAACGGCGCAAGGCAAAAAAGTATTTGCGAATCCAAGAAATGCCGCCGCGGGTAGTTTAAGACAGTTAGACCCGAGCATTACAGCAACTCGGCCTCTGATGTTTTATTGTTACAGTATGGGCGTGGTTGAAGGTGAAAAGGTCGCGTTAGCGTCAGGCCATTTTGAGCGCTTACAACAGCTTAAAAGCTGGGGCCTTCCCCTAGGCGCTGAAGTCCGGTTACTCAACTCTTTGCAAGACTCTTTGGCTTATTATCGCGATATCCTAGCCAAAAGGGATGCCTTAGATTATGAAATTGATGGGGTAGTATTTAAGATTAATGATATTGCTTACCAACAGCGCTTGGGTTTTGTTGCTAAAGCACCTCGCTGGGCCATCGCCCATAAATTCCCAGCACAAGAAGAATTAACACAGGTATTAGACGTTGAATTTCAGGTTGGTCGTACGGGTGCTATCACCCCAGTCGCACGTTTGAAACCGGTATTTGTTGGCGGCGTCACTGTGTCTAATGCGACCTTACACAATCAAGATGAAATTGAACGTTTAGGTGTGATGGTTGGCGATCATGTGGTTGTTCGCCGCGCGGGTGACGTTATCCCTCAAGTGGTCTCTGTGGTGGAATCAAAACGCGATGGCAATGAGACCCATATCGTATTCCCTAACATTTGCCCAGTGTGTGATTCAGCCGTTGAAAAGGTTCCTGGAGAGGCGGTTGCTCGATGTACCGGAGGCCTTGTATGTGGCGCTCAACTAAAAGAATCTCTCAAGCACTTTGCCTCACGAAAAGCCTTGAATATTGATGGTTTGGGTGACAAGCTGATTGAACAACTGGTTGATATGAAATTGGTTAAGTCTGCCCATGATTTTTTCAAATTGAGTGTTGCTGAGCTGTCAGCAATGGAGCGCATGGGTGAGAAGTCTGCGGCTAATATTGTGAATAGCATTGGCGCAGCACGAGCAACTAGTTTACCGCGATTTATTTATGCATTGGGTATTCGTGAAGTGGGTGAGGCGACAGCCAGTAATTTGGCCAATCACTTTCTCAATTTAGAAGCTATTGGCAATGCGAGTCTTGATGACTTACAACAAGTAGATGATGTAGGTGAAGTGGTCGCGGCTTATGTTCATGGTTTCTTTGCTTCAGATAATAACCTAACTGAATTACAAGGGCTCATAGCAGCTGGCATATCTTGGCCTGTGATTGAGCCTAAGTCTGAAGATGAGCAGCCATTGTTGGGAATGACCTATGTGCTCACTGGCACGTTATCCCAAGTTTCACGTAATGAGGCCAAATCTCACTTACAAGCCTTAGGCGCAAAAGTGGCTGGTAGTGTGTCGGCTAAAACTAGCGTCTTAGTCGCGGGTGAAAAAGCAGGTTCTAAGCTAACTAAAGCACAAGATCTCGGCGTTACGGTGCACACTGAAGCACAGTTAGTTGAATTATTGATACGTCACGGTCAGTTATGATCTTTGAATTGCTGAGTACCCTCAACCAGTGGCTACAGCCTTATAAAGGACAAGTGGCGGTAGCTTTGGTCACTACGTTTTTGGTAATTTATGGTGACGTGGTTAACAAGTGGGTGAAGAAACGCTTGAAGCCCTTTCATTTCATCATACGAACGATGTTGTTTGTGTTGGTCTGTAGCTTTGGCTATTCATTACTCGTACTGACCTTATCACCGCTGGTGGAAACACTGTTGGACCACGCGCCTTGGCCTTATTTACCCTTACTATTAGTGGCAGTGGCTGTGATTGTTGGCGTATTAGCGGAAAAACGGCGATATATCTGATGTTGGCCTTTCCACTCAAATATTATGCTGAAGACGGCCTATTGTTACCCCCGTTTTGGCTCAATGTCTGCTTCATTTTTGGTTGTCGTGGCTGGATAGTATTTGCTTTTAGTTATATTCAGCGTGGCAGCGACTATTCTGTATTGAATACTTTGTATCCGGAGCAATCGGTGTTTGTACTGTCGCTGATATTGGCGATACCCGCGTTTATATTAATGACTTTAATTGCCTATCGCCATTGGTTATGGGGTAAATTGTGGCTGCGTTGGAGTTATTGGTTAAAACCAGTGGCTATACTACTTGTTGTTGCTGATTTTGCCTTGCTACTGCTTCATGCACAGCATATTCATTGGCGGTTTGACGGTATCATTGCAGCGCCTTTATTAATCAACGGGTATTTATTATTGTGGCTTTTGACTAGTAAGCGGTTATCAGCGGTGATGATAAATTGGGCGTCGCAACAGCGATTAGAAAAAACAGGTTAATATATTTATCACATACCTTACAAGGTTGTGATGGAGGGGCGGTCGTTACGTTATTAACTCAGCTTATGAGCATTCCACGTTGCGTTATTATGGCAACGCGGAATAAATAGCACGATTTATTTGTGCTTCATTATCCGTTCTTTCTGACGATTCCAGTCTCGGTCTTTAATAGTGTCCCGCTTGTCGTGGGCTTTTTTACCTTTGGCCAAACAGATTTCTACTTTAACCCAGCACTTTTTCCAGTACATTGCCGTGGCAACGATTGAAAAACCTTGCTTGTCACAGGCACCCATCAGTTTATCTAATTCACGGCGACTCAAAAGTAATTTACGGCTTCGTTCCGGGGTACAAAATACATGGCTAGAGGCTTGGTTTAAGGGTTGAATTTGACAACCCTGCAGTAATGCTTCACCGTTTTGTATGATCACGTAGGCATCAGAAAGGTTAACTTTTCCTGAGCGAATACTTTTCACTTCCCAACCTTGCAGAGAAAGTCCTGCCTCAAATTTGTCCTCAAGGAAGTATTCGTGCTTGGCTTTTTTATTTAAGGCAATGGTACCAGTGCCTGTATTTGATTTCTTTTTCATGACGCCATTATACTGATATTTATGCTTTTGTCGCTAGTAAAACCGCCTTAATGATGCGGGCTTATGTCTGATATGGTATCCTTAAGCGCTTTTTTTAAGGGATAAATAGGGATCATGGCAACAGTTTATCGAAGTGCGTTAGTCGCCTTTAGTGCACAGCAAATGTTTGATCTAGTAAATCAGGTAAATTGTTACCCTGAATTTCTGCCGGATTGCGGCGATGCCAAGATCATTGAACAAACGGATTCAGGTATGACTGCGTCTGTGAAAATTGCTAAAGCAGGCATGAGCCACTGGTTCACCACCAAAAATAACTTTGAGCAGCCACATACAATTGAGTTGTCTTTAGTTGATGGCCCGTTTAAACAATTGACTGGTGCATGGCAGTTTACTGAGCTTTCTGAGCAAGCGTGTAAAGTAGAATTAAAACTCAATTTTGAATTTTCTAATCGTCTCGTGGCGCTTGCCTTTGGTCCCGTATTTAATCGCATTGCCAATAATCTGGTACAAGCGTTTTGTCAGCGCGCCAAGGTTGTTTATTAATGAGCTTACCATCACTGACAATAGAGGTGGTTTATGGCACGCCACAGAAACAGCAGATAAAGTCATTCACTGTTGCTGAGGGCACGACCGTTGAGCAGTGTATTATTCAGTCAGGTATGCTCTCCGTATGGCCTGAGATTGATCTAAAGGTCAATAAAGTGGGCATTTGGAATAGAACGTGCCGGTTAGCTGATGTGGTCAGTGACAGTGACAGAATAGAAATTTACCGTCCGTTAATTGCTGATCCTAAAGCGGTTAGACGTATGCGTGCTGAAAAAGCTGTACAAGAAGGCCGTGCCGACAAGGTCACCGGTGGCAGGCCTAATACGGTACGTAAGTAACCTTATTTTCTGTCCAACGCCAATAAAGGTCTAAACTAGAATTTACAAATGTTGGTTTGTAAGACGCCGTAGGCAAACTAAATTTTCTCACTTTTTAATTATTCATGAGAATAACTATTGACCTCTTAAACATGCATTGTTAGATGATATAGCAAGGCTTGGGAGGTAGTTTTCCTTGAGGTTCAAGCGTGCCTGTACTTGGTATACTTTGTTAATTACTTCAGTGGTCAATGTTTCTGTTGGCGTTCCTTTGGCAACGATTTTCCCCTCGCCAATCACATATACAGTATCCGCAAACGCCGCCGCTAGTGCTAAGTCATGGACCACGGCAAGCACCCCAGCCCCGCGCTGAGCAAAGGTCTCTGCTAGTGCCATTACGTGGTGTTGATGATACAGGTCTAGGCTAGATGTCGGCTCGTCAATCAATAAGAAAGGTGCACCATTCTGACTAAGCTGTTTGTTTTCAAGTGCCGGACTAAGTTGAGTTAATACCCTAGATAATTGCACTCGTTGTTGCTCGCCACCGGATAACTGGGTAAAAATATGATCTGAAAGGTGACTTACTTTGGTGAGGGACATTGCCTTGTCTGAGTAGGACTTTAACGTTTTACTCGGCACACTGTCGGCAAAGGCATAGTGAGCCATTTCCACCACTTCATGACTCTTGAACGGGAAGTTTATATCGTAAGTTTGGGTCATTACACCACGCAGTTGTGCTAACGCTTGCGGGGTATACTTATCCAGTGCCTTACTGTGTAATTCAGCCGTTCCTGATGTTAATGCCAAATCGCCACTAAGTACTTTTAACGCGGTTGATTTACCTGCACCGTTTGGCCCAACTAAGGCCACGAACTCGCCACTGGAAACATCTATGGATACCTTATCAAGAATGGTTTTTTGGTTAATGCTGACGGATGCATTTTTAATTGATAACACGTTTATCTCCCCATCTTGTTATAGGTGTTAAACAGCATAAACAGGAAGAAAGGCCCACCGAGAGCACTGGTGATTAACCCTATGGGAAGTTCTGCAGGAAGAATAACCGTGCGCGCCATTAAGTCTGAAAGGCTCAATAATATACCCCCTAACAGCATGCTTGAAGGCAGTAAATATTTGTGGTCTGGACCAATCACTAGGCGAACGAGATGGGGAACCACAAAACCAACAAAACCAATCATACCCGAGACTGAAACGGCCGCCCCGATACACAAAGCTGTCAGTAAGAAAACACGTACTTTTAGTCTCTTTACATTCACTCCCAGGTGGTGTGCTTGATTTTCGCCAAGTAAGTAGAGATTGAGAGCCGTAGATACCCGTAATATCCCTATAATTGAGATAATAATAGCAACGAGCACTGGAGCAATTATTAGCCAATGGTTACCGGCCAGGGAGCCCATGCTCCAAAAGGTTAAGTCTCGTAATTCTTGTTCGTCGCTAACAAAGGTCAATAATCCAATAATCGCGCCAACAATGGCATTCACTGCGATACCTGCTAACAACAGGCTAATTACCGTGAATTGACCAGAAAAGGCGCTAAGTTTAAAGATTACGGCAAACACCAGTAAACAACCCAAAAATGCGCTAACTGGGATTGCATACATGCCGAGTGTTTGAGAAAAATTAGCCAATAATGAGTTACCGAGTACAATCATAGTGACAGCACCTAGGGCGGCACCACCGGATACACCGATTAAACCCGGGTCAGCCAATGGATTGCGAAATATAGCCTGCATTGCAGCGCCACAAACTGCCAATCCAGCACCTACAACAAAGCCCAGTATGACTCGAGGTAATCTAATATCAATAATGATGGTGTCTTTGATATTACTGGTTTGAGGCGAGGTCAATACGTTTGCTATCTCAGATAAAGAAATATCTACGCTACCAATAGATAAACTAATTAACATACTCACTAGGCTAATCAGAGTTAGAAATGGCAGAAGGGTTTTTTTCGCGAATTGTCGGTTGTATAGAGTATGGCCAAGTGTGAGCAAAATTATCCCCGAATAGTAAAGCGTTAGCAGAAGCTCCTAGGTGGTTATGTATCGAGCAATTCAACATGCATATTGTTTGAGTTTATACTGTTGTTATTTCTATGCCTAGCTATCATTTTATTAATAACAGCATTAAAACAAAAAGCATTGAAGATAATAGTGTTTATCTGGATTTACCACTCACGGTTAATATGTTGTTCTGGTTATAGGAATCGGCAATGAGTAACCAATAAGTGTTGCTGTATCGATTACCATACAGCAATATTACATCCAATGGGAAACAGATAATACCGGCTTTCATTTAACTGTGTAGAACGGGACAAAAGGATAGAAAAAATATTTTACTTAGAGGGTAGGGGGATACAGTGAGTGTTTACAGTTGCGTTGTACAGAGAGGCAATGGCCTCCCTGTATAGCTAAGAATGTTACTCTGTTAACGGAGTGTTGTAATCTTCACTCAGCTCAAAGTCACCGCTAGTCTCTACTAACCTGTCATCAACAAAGACAAGTGTCAACTTCTTGGTGAAGCTAGTGTCGGTCATGCCGCGTTTCATTTTGTACACGTAATACCAGGTATCGTTGTCAAAGCTATCAGGTAATATGGAGGTACCAAGAACGTAGGAGACTTGTTCTTTGGTCATGTTTATTCTTAATTTTTCCACTTCCTTTTTGGTTAAATAGTTACCTTGTGGGATGTCCATACGGAAGATGAATCCTTGGCAAGCGGTCAAAAATAATAAGGCGCTAAGAGTAATGACTTTTAAATACATAATGCTGTTCTGTCCTGTAAAACAATGTCTCGTTGTTATGTTATCACTAAACGACGGGCTTTTGCTTGCTTAAGCAAAAATTAATCTTAAAGAATTTTACCGTCATTGCCGCTGTCAGACAGACTTGGCTTTCGTGAGTTCCTTCATAGTAACATTATTTTGCAAAGTTATTTTTTTTACCTAGAGTGTTCTCAGTTTAACCTAATATCAGTCACGATTTATGCACTGGCTTCTAACATCGCTTTGGCATTAGCAATGGCGGTATCATTGATCACATCACTGCCCAGTAGCCTCGCCAATTCTTCAACCCTCTGGTCTTGGTTAAGACACTGTATGTTAGTTTGCGTCGCTGTGCCGTCGCTGAATTTAGTCACAAACATTTGTTGATGTGCTTGAGCCGCTACTTGGGGTAAATGTGTCACACAAAGGGTTTGAACATTTTGGCCTAGGGAACGGAGCAGTTGGCCCACGACGGTGGCAGTTGGGCCGCTGATACCAACGTCCACCTCATCGAATATCATTGTCGGTACCGCGTGTGAGGATGAATTAATCACTTGTAAGGCCAGACCAATGCGGGATAACTCACCGCCCGAGACCACTTTTTCTATGGCATCAAGGGGCTGTCCAGCATTAGTTGCAATGTTAAAACTTACCACATCTGCGCCATGCTGGCTGGCTGGCATCTCAGTATCAAAGTCCACATCAATAACAAATCTTGCATCTTGCATATTCATTGCCTTTATATGGTCTTCTACTGTCTTAGCCAATGTGCCAGCGGCCTTTTTACGTGACTTATGCAGTTTTTCGCAGCTCGCTGTGTATGTTTGATGTTGCTGTTCTATTTGTGCGAGTAAATCGTCCAATTTACTCTCGTCTTGAGACAGTTGTTTATGTTCAGTTAACAAACTCTTGTGGTGCAGAGCAAGCACTTCGGGGGCAATGTTGTGTTTACGGGCTATAGCTAGACATTGGCTATAACGCGCTTCAACTTGCTGAATTTTGAATGGGTCAATCTCTAAATGCTCAATGTAAGTTTGTAATTGACTGGATGCTTCGTCAACATTGATAAGGGCTTCATTGAGTATCTCTACCACGGGCACTAATGCGCTATCATTGCTTTGTAATTCACTGAGTTGCTGAATACTGGACTGAATAATATGTACTGCGTTGTGCTGTTCATCTTCATACAAGCGGTGAAAACAATATTGACTAGATTCTAATAAACTCTGACTATTACTCAACCGTTTGTGGTCAGATTCTAATTGTTCAAATTCACCTTCAGCAAGGGCAAATTCGTTCAATTCAACGACTTGATAATCCAATAATTGTTTACGAGCTTGTCGCTGTTCCTGAGCTTGTTTGAGGCTTTTGTACTCGTTACGTAAAGTATTGAGTTGTTTATAATCGCTTTTTACCGCATCTTGTATTTCTCGGTGGTCAGCGAATTGGTCCAGTAATTGTCGCTGATTGTCTGCTTTCAATAACCGTTGGTGACCGTGCTGGCCATGAATACTAATTAACCATTGTCCCAAATCTTTTAGTTGCTGTACTGGCGTTGGTACGCCATTAATAAAGGCGCGTGATCTGCCTTCAGAAGAAATAATTCGGCGAATAATACAGTCGTCACCATTATCTAATTCACGCTCAACTAGCCATCCCATTGCTCTGTCATTATTGGTGACCGAGAAGCTTGCAATTATTTCGGCTTTGTCCTCGTTAGGACGCACCATACTCGCCTCTGCTCTCGCACCTAAACATAAATTCAACGCATCTATTGCGATAGATTTACCCGCACCGGTCTCACCTGTGATGGCGCTCATGCCTTTGGTTAAGTCTAAGTCTAATGATTTGACGATGGCAAAATTGCGTATGGTGATATGGTTAAGCATAAATAAGTACCTGATGATATATACAGTGTTACTGTAAATATATACAGATATCTTAGCTTGTAAAGCTTTTTTTAGTAAAGCTTGCTACCCCAGCCTAATTTGTTTCGCAATACTTTGAAATAGTCATAGGTTGGTGGATGAAGTAAACGCAGCGTATGGCTTGCCCGCTTAATTTTGACTTGGTCGCCGGGTTTGACGGATAACATGACATGCCCGTCGCAGCTTATATTACTTTCCTGATGGTTTTTTGTGGCGGAAATCAATGTTATTTGACTGCTGGCATCGACAACTAGGGGCCTGCTACTTAGGGTGTGTGGAAACATGGGTACCAAGGTTAACGCGGCTAAGTTTGGTGTTACAATGGGACCGCCGCCAGACAACGAATACGCGGTTGAGCCCGTGGGCGTTGCGACAATCAATCCATCTGCTCGTTGGCTGAAGACAAACTGATCGTCAATATAGACCTCATATTCAATCATATTTGCAGCATTAGAGTGGTGCAATATGGCTTCATTCATTGCTGAACTATTACTGCGAATAGTGCCGTTTCGGTAGACGTTGACGTCAAGTAAAAATCGTTCTTCAATAATGTAGTTACCAGAGAATATCTGCTCTAGATCTTGGCGAATGGTATCCGGACCTATATCCGTAAGAAAACCTAAATTTCCACGATTGATGCCGACAACACTGATATCGAACTTTGCCAATACTCTCGCAGCGCCCAGCATGTTCCCGTCACCGCCAACGACAATAGCAAGGTCAGCCTGTTTACCAATGTCTATCAAACTGGCAAGCGTTACACTTGCTAATGAGTGCTCTACCGCCATCCTCTCGTCTAACATAACGTTGCAACCGCGATCAGCAAGGTAGTCTATTAATACGCTGACACTTTCGTTAGTCCCTGCGTGATTCAATTTTCCGGTAATGCCAATGGTTGCAAACATTAATTGTGTCTTAGTT
>JBELHI010000025.1:16658-28490 GCA_042091475.1 Alteromonadaceae bacterium | reverse complement strand
TCAAACAGCAGTAAAAATACCAGTAATAAAATAGTTGGATCAATATATTCGCCTGCTGTATTCGCAACTGTTGGTGATGTTAAGCCAAGTGCAGAACCAACAATAATAGCCATTAGTAGTAGGCTGGTTGAATGGCTAAACAAGCTAACGGCTTTTGTCAAAAATCTATTGTTCATTGGAATATCTACTCGCTGTTAACAGTGACACTGCTGATTTTCACAACAGGATAAATCACTGAGTAACATGCCGGCTTGTTGATAATGGGAAAGAATGGACGTGTCTAGTCCCAATTCTGTGCCTATTAGGCCGCATGGGGTGGCAAACCGGCCACGGAATTTGTAAATAAAGCACAATACGACGCTGTCGTGAACCAGTTTAGACCCAGTAAGGAACAAGTTACGACGAGCAATGGATTCGTCAAATTTATTAATCAGTGGCTCACCCTTGGCATTAAATTCAAAGTGCTGGGTTACTGCTCCCAAATTAGTATCAAAACCAGTACAGTTGATGGGTTTACCTTTGCTAAATATGGTATCGCCAGTGGTGGAAACAAGTTCATAACCGTCGTTGACAGCATTGACTTCTAATACTCTAAACCCTTGCTCTAGCTGCACTAAGTCACCATTGACCATAGAGGCTAGTCGCTCACCGGTATAAGGGCTGAGTACTTTGCTAGGATCATAGGTGTCTTCTTGATCTGAGCCCGAGTCAACTAATGTTACACGTTTGCCTCTTGTGGCAAGGTTGTAGGTTGCATCTACACCACTCTCATAGCAACCAATCACCGCATATTGTTCGTCTTGGCAATTTTCCCAAGAATCAATTTGGCTGTTGTGTATGCAATGTTCACTTCCCTTGAATGGATTGAGTCTTGGTGCAGGAAACTCGCCGCCAGCCCAGATAACATATTGCGTATGAACCGTTTCGCCAGTATCTGTGGTGATTATAAAGCTATCTTTGGCGTGAGACGTAACCTCAGTAATTTTTGTGTTTTCTTGTACTGATACTTTGTAGTGTTGTGCCACACCTCTAAGGTATTCAGCATACTCAGGACCGCTAGGGTGCTCTTTACCTGTACTGAATGCTGGTGATGTGTCCGGCGTAATAGCGTTCAAGTCGGTCTGGTGGTAGCCGTTACTTGGGAAAGATGGGGTTATCATGCGCATTTCTTTTGGCCAAGCTTCGAAACTACTGCCGATAGTTTTAGCGTCATAGATAATCATATCATCTGCTTTGATACCCATTTGTTTGAGCAACACAGCACAACCCAATCCAGCAGGGCCAGCCCCTACGATTACTACATTTGCTTTTTTCACAGTCCTACACCATATCCAACTCTACAAAGCGATATGTTACAACATATCATATTCTGGGTAAATGATAATTGTTATCAATATGGCAGTGAAATAGTAAAGGTGACAACTATAAAACGTTAGATTTGCCATAGGCTGTTGTTGGCATAGATATTTTTATTAGGTAGTTTTGCGTACCGTGATAAGTCGATATTTTCTGCTAAGACCATGTCCCGGTCTTGTGGGGTAAGTTAGTGAGAGGTACGGAAATATCAGCTTTACAGGGAAACATTTGACGATACACATTACCGGTCAAATGAACTAGCACGAGGGATGCTTATGAGGTAGTGTATAATGTTTAATACTATTACCCACTACAAGAATAAAGGAATGACCTCCATGGTGAATTTCAAGTCTTTACTGGCGGCGGCATCGGTTTGCGCAGCATTCACAGCCACAGCATCAGACAAGCAAAACGAATGGTTTTTACATAGTAGTATCTCGCCAGATGGCGAGCAAATAGCTTTCTCTTATAAAGGTGATATCTACCTAGTCGACAGCGATGGTGGTACGGCTAGGCCTTTAACTATCCATAAAGACTGGGATGGGCATCCCATTTGGTCGGGTGATGGTAAGAAAATTGCGTTCGCTTCAGATAGAAAGGGTAATCTAGATGTTTACGTTATGTCAGCGTTAGGCGGCAGTGCAAAGCGACTAACCTATCATTCAGCCCATGATATGCCGCAAGACTTCAGCAAAGACGGTAAGCATGTGTTGTTCACGTCAGCAAGAACGGATGCCGTTAGCTCTACTTACTTCCCAACCTCCCGTTTACCTGAGAGTTACACCGTAGCGATTTCAGGTGGTACCCCGTTAATGTTATCAACGGTTCCTGCTTCTGAGTTACAGTATTCACCGGATGGCACTAAAGTGCTTTATCGCGATGAAAAGTCTTATGAGAATCAATTTAGAAAGCACGATGTATCTGCCTTTGCCAGAGATGTCTGGTTACATGATTTAGGCTCAGATGAACATCAACAGCTAACGACCTTTGTGGGCGCTGACCACAACCCTGTGTGGTATGACAATGATACCTACTATTACACATCAGAAGAAGGCAGCGGTGCATTTAACGTCTGGCGTGCTGATCTTGATGGCGATAGTAAGAAACAAATCACAACGTTTGATCAGCATCCGGTGCGCAGTTTATCAGTTAGTAATAGAGGTAAATTAGCCTACGTTCATCACGGTAGTATTTACACACAAAAGGGCAGTAAGCCAAAGCATGTGAATATTACCATTGCCAATGACGGTCAAGAAGTACCTGAAATTCCGGTGTCGTTAGCCGGTAAAGTGACCGAGTTTTCAGTCTCGCCTGACGGTAAAGAAGTGGCATTTGTTGCCCGTGGTGAAGTGTTTGTTGCCAGTACAGACTTTAAAACAACCCGAGCCATAACCAATACACCACAGCAAGAGCGTGGCGTGTCATTCCACAAAGATGGTCGCACTTTGTTGTATACCGCCGAGCGTGATGGCGTCTGGGGTTTATATGAAACCAGCATTAGCCATGAAGATGAGCCATATTTCTTCGCCGCTACAACGTTAACTGAGGAATTACTGCACAGTGCTGACACTGACAGTTTCCAGCCGGTGTATTCTCCAGATGGTAAAAAGGTGGCCTTTTTATCTGGCAGAGACGAAATTCAAGTGGTTGACCGTGAGAGCAAAGAGGTCAAGGTAGCATTGAGTAAGATACATAACTACTCTTATGCTGATGGTGATATTAGTTTTGCGTGGGCGCCAGATAGTCATTGGATGACCGCAAGTTTTGCCCCGAGAAATCGTTTGTTTATAAATAACGTGGGTGTTTTCCCTGCGGACGGTTCAGCGCAGCCTATCGACATTAGTCTGTCAGGCTATAGCGATGGCTCACCAACCTGGCATACAGACGGTGAGGCCGTTCTTTGGGCAAGTACTCGCTACGGTCAGCGGGATCACGGTAGCTGGGGAAGAGAAGCCGATGTTATGGCTGCATTCCTAACCCAAGACGCCTATGACAAGTTCCGTTTGTCTAAAGAAGAATATGCGCTGTACAAAGAACTTGAAGAAAAGGCTAAAAAAGATAGTAAAGACGCTGACAAAGAGCAAAAGAAAGATGCCGATGCAGACGTTGTAGCGAAAGACAGTGATTCTGATGAGAAAAAAGATGAAGATGATAAAGGCCTTGCCATTGAATGGGATGACCTAGACCAGCGGACAGTCAGATTAACCTTACATGCCTCAGATTTAGCCGATGCATACTTAACTAAAAATACCGCTGAATTGTATTACTTGGCACGCTTTGAAAAAGGCTACGATTTGTGGCGTCACAACATCAGAGAACGCAAGACTGAACTTGTTGCCAAGCTAGGCGCAAGCCGTGCCAGTATGACCTTTAGTGCTGATGAGAAAAACGTTTACGTGTTAGCGGATGGCGGTATTCGCGTGGGTAAAGTGGGCAGTAAAATAGCTATGAAACCCGTGTCTGTTGCGCCAGTCATGTCGTTAAAACCACAACAAGAACGTGATTTCATGTTTGAACACAGTTGGCGTGTAATAAAGGACAAATTCTATCGTGACGACTTCCACGGTACAGATTGGGATGCTATGGGCAAAGCCTATGCTAAAAAGCTTCCTTCAATTGGCCATAACCGTGATTTTGCCAATATGTTTGCTGAGTTGACCGGTGAGCTAAATGCCTCACACATTGGCTCATCTTATGGCAAGAGACCATCCCCTATGGCTGACAGCACCGGTGCCTTGGGTTTGCTGTTTGACTTGTCTGACACCACGGGACCTTTGACGGTTGCTGAAGTCATCAACAAAGGTCCTTTTGATAAAGCCATTAGTCAAGTAGAGGCGGGTGTTAAGCTTACTGCAGTAAATGGCGCGGCATTAAGTGGTACTCAAAACCTATATCAGTTACTTAATCACAAGGCCGGTAAGCGTGTACGCTTTAGTTTTATTGATAAAGACGGTGAAGCTTTTGAAGAGGTAATTAAACCTACCAGTGTGCGCGCGATCAGTAATTTAATGTATGAACGTTGGATTGCATCTCGTGAAGCCTTGGTTGAGGAATTGTCTGGTGGCCGTCTAGCCTATGTACATATACGTGGTATGAATGACTCAAGCTTTAGGCATGTATACTCTAATCTTCTTGGCAAACATTTTGATAAAGAAGCCGTGGTCATTGATACCCGCTTTAACGGTGGTGGTTGGTTACATAATGACCTCGCTAAATTGTTCATGGGTAAAGAATACTTCACCATGCACGTGCGTGGCAGACAGTATCACGGCGACCCGTTAGACCAATGGAACAAACCGTCAGTGTTGGTAATTAATGAAGGTAACTACAGTGATGCCCATGCCTTCTCATACACATACGATCAGCTAGATATTGGTCAGATGGTGGGCATGCCAGTACCGGGAACTATGACCGCTGTTTGGTGGGAAACGGGGATCTCTGGTGACTTCAGAGCCGGTGTTCCTCAGGTGGGTATGAAGAATACTGAGGGCGAGTATTTGGAGAATAACCAAACAGAGCCTGACTTTAAGGTCAAGAACGACCCTCAGTCGTCAGCCAACGGACGTGATAAACAAATAGAGAAAGCCGTTGAGGTCATGCTTAAACAGCTAGATTCTCAATAGGCTTCTGAAATATAAAAACAAAGCCAGTCCTGTCATCCATAGGGCTGGCCTTTTTATTTCTCGTGATAGCAATTATTGGCTAATATTTGAAATACGACTTGATGGGACCTGAAGCCTACAATAGAGTAT
The DNA here is from genome assembly GCA_042091475.1 of Alteromonadaceae bacterium. Taxonomy (GTDB): domain Bacteria; phylum Pseudomonadota; class Gammaproteobacteria; order Enterobacterales; family Alteromonadaceae; genus CAXRGH01. Next base: position 23,382 of record JBELHI010000025.1, on the reverse strand, counting down.
TTCAATAGCTTCACATTAGCATCATTAGCACCACTTGATGTCGCGCTTTGGCCCCTCAGATCTGGCTCTAAGTCACTGTTTAAAAAATTTTTTGTTTAGTTAAACTCATGGCCACTTTCTCTATTCCGTGATCTGGCGTCCACTGTTGATAGATCTCAAAACCGTGTTTTTCATACAAGGTAATGGCTGGGGCATTTACCACAGCGGTCTCAACCGTTACTGTTGTAAGCGCTGTTGTTTTAATCACATGAGCAAGTAACTTACTGGCAATGCCTTGTCTGAAAAAATGAGGATCTACGGTTAAGCTGTGAATGTCTAAACAATGGGCTTGTTTATTTTCCTCTATTTCTATTACTGCAGCCATCACACCCGCGGCCATGTAAGCATAAAATTCAGTGTTTGATGATTGTATTTTCGACACGCTTCTACGCAGCGGTGGAAAGTTTGTTGTACCGATTAACGTTGCTTCAATTTGATAAGAACGCTGAAACACGTCATGGATGTGTTTGGCTACCTGTTCTTGATAATGATTGACCTTGGTGATCATTGTGGATTTTTGTTCCTGCATTCTCGGGTTAGACGACCGCTGCGGGCAGTGTGAGAATTAATTCACAGCCTGTTTGGCTGGGGTGATTACGGAGTTTGATGGTACCCTCGTGATTGAACATGATTTGTCGACACAGTGTCAGACCAATACCACTACCTTTCGGTTTGGTTGTATAAAACGGCACAAAAAGGTTTTCTGTATTAGCGATGCCAGAACCGTAGTCTCTAATTGTAATCACCATATGTTCTTGGTTATTTTCACAGTTTATTTCTATGGCTTTGTGGGGGCTGTTATGCATCGCTTCCATAGCATTTTTAAACGCATTAATGACAACCTGTTCAAATTGCTGTTTGTCAGCATAAACGGACACAGTAGGTGAAAAATGGCATTGGATGTCACAATCCGGATACAGCTGTGACAGGCTGTTAATGGTTGGCCCTAAGGTAAAGTTAGTCTTCTGCGGTAAGGGTAAGTGATACAGTTCACTGTAGCTGGCAATAAACAGACTGAGTGCGTTGGCTCGCTCACTGACAATAGTAATGCCGTCGAGTAAGTTGGTTTGCTCAGTGGCTTCTTGCGCTTGTTTTAATTTGTGCTCTATTGACTGACTAACAGCAATGATTGGTGCTAGGGAATTATTGATCTCATGACTTAATACCCTGAGTAATCTTTGCCATGCACTGCGTTCCTTTTCCATTAACGCGCGTTCTGCATTGGTAAGCACATAGAGCTTGTGAGGGTTCCCGTCAATCAGAAATGACTCTTTAAACAGTAGATGCTCGCCAGACAGAGGAGGGGCATCAAAAGCAATAATACCTGGCTCCGTAGCAATAATGAGATCCCCCAAAGGCGCGTTACGCAATGATACATCAGCAAGGGCTTGGGTATCCTCAAAGAGTAATCGCTTTGCCGCGGAATTGGCCATCACCACACGGTCCTGTTGATTGGTGGCGACAATCATACCGTCCATATGCTCCATAATAAGTTCTAACAGTAATCTTGACTGTTGCGCTTCCATTTTGTGAGTGGACAGTTTTACCGCTAACTGATTGACTGAATTCAATAATTCTTGAAACGCGAGATCATCTTGTGAACGGCCCCGTAAGGTGTAATCACCGTCAATCATAGACTCAATCAGGTTACTCAAGGTGCGCACTTGATATTGTGATTGGTGCCGTATGGTGACCGCAGAAAATAGATATAATAGAAGCAATACGACTGAGATAAAAGCGGTCAGATAAATTGACACGTTAGTATGAAGCAAGGCAATCACACAGGTTAAAAAACACGGCACAAAAACGACCGCTAACGACATCATCTGCTGACTTATGTTGCTGCTGGTAGGCCTTTTTTTCAGGCCTTGGAGGCGAGATTTAGTCCAATTCATGTTTACTTAATCGGCGGTAGTAGCCACTGCGACTTAGCCCCAAAGATCGGGCGGTTTCAGTTGCGTTACCGCTGTGGTGTTTAAGACGTTTTATCAGTGCTAGTCGCTCAATTTGATCCAAACTTAAACTCGGGTCATCCATTGCGTCAGGGTTATTATCAGATGTATTGAGTTGTAAATCGACAGCGTCAATCGCCGCGGCTTTACAGGTAAACAATACACGCTCCATAAGGTGGCTTAGTTCGCGAATATTGCCGGGCCAATCATAGCCTTGTAAGGTTCTAATGGCTGGTTCTGATAGCCTGGGGCATGGCTTGTGATATTTTTTGCTATGGATAATTAAAAAGTGCTCCGCCAGCGCAGGTATATCTTCCATGCGCTCCTGTAATGACGGTACACGTAACTCAACGGTATTTAGGCGGTAATAAAGATCTTGTCTGAACCGGTTGTTTTGAATATCAGCGACCAGATCACTATTGGTGGCTGAAATTATTCTGACATCGGCATGCAAGGACTTACTACTTCCCACCGCTTCAAACTTTTGTTCTTCCAATACGCGCAATAGTTTAGCCTGTTGAGACAGGGGGATGTTTGCCAGTTCGTCGAGGAACAAGGTGCCCTGTTCAGCCATTTCAAAGCGCCCAATACGTTGTTCTTTGGCGTCCGTAAAAGCGCCTTTGACATGACCAAACATCTCACTTTCAAATAGGGATTCAGGAATTGCCCCCATGTTGACGGGGACAAAAGAATGCTCTGCACGGCCCGAAACAGAGTGAACATATGACGCCAGCATACTCTTACCTGTGCCATTATCTCCAGTCAGTAGAATGCTCATATCACTTCTTGCAAGGTCATCTAAGGTTGCAAGTAGGTTTCGCATCACCTCTGAGTGGGCAACAATGCCGCCGCGGTTATTGGGGTGTGCTTGTGACGTGAGTAGCCTGTTTTGCTGACTCAGACGCTGGGCTTTTTGGTTGGATCGCGCCAGGGCTAATTGATTGTCAATGGCGCTCAGCAGGCGTTCGTTTTTCCATGGTTTCTGGATAAAATCTTTGGCGCCTGACTGCATGGCTGTCACGGCAAGGTCTACCGTTGCCCATCCGGTCATGGCAATGATTGGGATAGTTGGCGCTAACTCTGTCAGCGCACTGACTAGGTCAATCCCCTCGCTGCCAGACGTTGTATCCTGTTGAAAATTCATATCCAACAGAATCAGATCAAAATGACGTTGCTTGACGTTCTCTGTGGCCGCTTCCGGTGTAGTGACCGCAACAATATCAAAACCTTGATCAGACAGCACAAATTTTAAGCTAGCAATGATATTAATGTCATCATCAGCGATTAATATTTTTTTATTCACAGTCTTTTGCATTCTTGTATTAATACCAACACTCTAGGTTAAATATCTTGTTGTAACAATCACTGGTTAAGTAAAAAACTTAATAAGGGTAAAAATAGCTCACTGGTGACGTTTTTACCCTGTGACTGAAAGGTTATTCGTAACGCAGTGCTGTGCTTGGCTCTAGCATTATTGCGCGTTGAGTTGGTATGTAGATTGCCCACATAACGACAACAGTAAGACCAAGGACAACTGGTGCCGCGACGACTAAATACAGATATACCGGGAATATCTCTTCGGTAAATGAATGAAAGCCAAAAGACAGCAAGGTAAATATACCCAACGCCAGACCTAAGGCCACAAACAGTTGGCCTGCTCCTTGCCTTAGGAAGAGCTTTGTGATGTCCTTGTCTTTAGCGCCCACGGCGCGTCTTACGCCTATCTCGTGGGTGCGTCGAGCAACAGAGTTTGAGGTTAAACCATAAATACCTACCATAGCCAAGATCAAAGCAAATAGACCAGTACCATAGGTAATATTGGCTGTAAGGCCCATAACGTCACGCATTTTATTGCGATTCTCGCTGGCATCTGAAGCTGAATATCTGACCTCTATATTGCGGTCAACAGCGTATAGGGCACGGTAGAATATCTCATCTGCATCCTTGGCGTTGGGTATGGTACGGTAAAAAATGCGCTGATAGTCGTTGATGAACTGAAGGCCTGACAAATAAATTTCATCGGCACTATCCAATGGGCTAAACAATGCTGTGGCATTTAACCGGTTTGTCACTACACCAACCACTGATACGGTCTCATTGTTACCGTCAACTTCTACCTGAAATTGTTTCCCAATAGGCGATTGTCCGGGCCAGTAGCGCTTTGCCATAGACTGGCTGATCAGCGCGGTTTTTTGTCTGCCCAAGGTATCGAGATGATTGAATTGCCTACCGGCAATCAAATCAATACCCACAGTGGTGGTCTCACCAATAAGGGTAATCACATCAATTTTAGGCTTACTCGCATCAGAAGGGTAATCTACGCCCTCTAACATGACGGGTAATCCTATTTGCCAAGTACTTGCGTTGACACCCAGCACTTGGGGATCTTCTGCTATCTGTTCTGTCAGAGCTTGAAATATTGCAATTTGTTGTTCTGGGCGTGGATATTTGTCTTCTGGTATGGTGATCCTGGCTAACATAACATCCGTGTAATCATCGCCAGCGTCCAGGCTGACCAAGTGATAAGAAATATAGGCGATCACCGATCCTATCAGCATGAGTGTCGCGACCAGAAAAATCTGCGTGGTGACGAGAAACTTGGTAATACGCCCTGTTTTCTTACTTTGCGCCCCCCGAGTACCGTCTCTTAAGATTTCATTGATGTCCTGATTTGCTGAGCGCCATGCGGGTATAAATCCGGTTAAGATTATCGTTACTAAAGTAAACCCAAGCCCCATCAGTAGGGTAGGGATATCCATTCCCCAGCGCCACCAAAATGAGCCGTTACCTTGGTTCCAAGAGTGAAATACTATGTTTACATAGTCCAATACTGCACCTACGAGTAAGATGGAAAGCAAGCCACCCAGTATGGAAACGATAGCCCCTTCCCACATCAAAAGACTGACTAAGCGAGAGGTCGTTGCGCCTAATGCTGCGCGAATGGCTGTCTCTTTTTGTCGTTCTACGGTGCGGGCCAAGAGTAAATTACCGACGTTGATACAGGCCAGCAATAAAATCATCCATGATACGATATTCCAGAATATAAATACCACGGTGCCTTGACCACCCGTCTGTGCAATTTGAAAGCTGGTAATTTTCACGGTTTTCTCTAATTCTGGCAGGTTATATCGTTTTACATTATTTTGGTAAATTTGATTTATACCTTGGCCAATATCTGACTCTGCTTGGGTGATGGAAATCCCTGATTTGACTCGGCCATAAGCCTGATAAGTCTGGCTATTCTCAGCTGACACACTAAAAATAGTATTGGATAATGGCAACCACAGTCTTGAATTATTTGGAAATAAGTAGTCCTTGGGCATGACGCCTATGACTTGGGTGATTTCGCCATTGAGTATGATGTTGGAGGCCAGTATATCAGGCTCACCATTGAGCTCGTTTTGCCAGAACTCGTGACTGATCACAACAACTGATGATGCACCAATCTTAGTGTCATTAGTATTAATCGTTCGTCCAAGTATGGGCTTGGTACGGCTAAATTCAAAAAAACCGCCTTGTACGTAGCTGCCATAGATGTCTTTGCCAGATTGCCCAACGGTGAAGCGAAGGATACTGTCCTCATAAATACCAAACTCATCAAGACTTTGCACACTGTCTTTCACGTTTGCAAACTCATAGCCGGTAATACCCCCAAAATCAGCACCTGAAAAAACCACGTTTACCACCTTCGCAGTTTTAGCTTCAGGAATAGGGAGGGGTTTGTAAACTAGCGTGTGTAAAAATGAAAATGTGAATAAACTGATGGACAAACCACCAATTAATACAGCCAGAGTCATAGCGGTAAATTTAGGTGTCTTAAACAACATACGAAGAGAATAGTTAATATCAAATAGTATAGACATAAGATTTATTCCACCGTAAATTCAACAGAAGAGGGGAACACAGTCGCTTTAGTCATACTTTCATCTTTGATTAATTGCCCGTCTAGCATGACTAAACTTCGCTCGGCACGGCTTGCTGATGCCGGATCATGGGTAACCATACAGATAGTTGCGCCCTCTTGATGTAGTTTGTCGAACAGGGTTAACACGGCTTCTGCATTTTTTGAGTCAAGGTTACCTGTGGGTTCGTCGGCAAGGATAATCGTAGGGTTGTTTACTAGGGCTCTTGCAACAGCAACCCGTTGCTGTTGTCCCCCAGACAATTGCCCAGGGAAATGGTTTTTGCGATGACTCATTTCAACTTTTTCTAATACCTCAGAGACCTTGGCCTCCATATACTTTCGTTTCACACCTGCTTGATAGGTCAGTGGTAACATCACATTTTCAAACACAGTTAAATCAGAAATAAGATTGAATGATTGAAAGACAAAGCCAATTTTCTCACTACGTATGACTGCTCTCTGGTTGCGGTTTAAGTGGGAAACATCCTGACCATTCAATAGAAGTACCCCGTTACTGGGAGAATCTAGTAACCCGAGTATGGATAAAAGGGTTGATTTACCACAGCCAGATTGTCCACTGAGGGATAGGTATTCCCCTTGTTGAATCGTCAAGTTAATGTTTTGTAGCGCACGTGTTTCTACTTCTTCAGTGAGAAATGTCTTTTCGATGCCTTGTAATGTAATAATTTGCTTCATAATTTTTTCCATATCTTTGATACTTTCACGGGGTTTGTGATGGTCACAAAACCACTGTTCATTTAGTTGATTCTGATATCACTGTGCTGTTGCCAGCTAGTGGTATCTGAAATTATGATTTCGTCGCCGGGTT
>JBELHI010000025.1:0-16558 GCA_042091475.1 Alteromonadaceae bacterium | reverse complement strand
ACTTCCTGTACATGGAGTTCAGCAAAAAGACTGTCTTGGTTAGCGATCAATGCCACACTGTCACCCACTTGCGCTCTTTCACCAAGCGCCAACGAGACCTGTTGCACAACACCGTTTGTAGTGGCTTTGATGCGCAACCCCTCTACTTGTTGGGTTACGCGCTTAACCGTGTTTTCTAGGGAGCCAATACGGGCTTGCTGGGCAATTTTTGTTGCTCGCATTTTGTCTTTCAACTTAACAACATTTTGTTTTTGTGCATACCAGAACTGCTTTTGTTGTTTCACGTTAAGTTGACTGCGCTGGTATTCTAGGGCTGATACGGTGCCGTTACCTTTCCCTATTAACGCTGTTTCTGCATCAAGCTTGAGTTTGGCAGATTGATAACTATATTGCGCTGACAACACGGCATTTTCCAGATCAACCAGGGCTGCTTCTAAGGTGACATAGGCCACGTGGCTTTCTGCTTTCTGTGCCTTCAAATCCCAGCGAGCTTGGTCTAAATTGCGGTGCAATTCTGGGTTGGATAATTGAGCTAACACATCCCCCTCACTTACCTGTGCACCGGGTTTAACTAGTACCTGTTCAACTCTTCCTGCCACGCTGGTGGATATCCAACGGGTATTTAAAGGTTTGAGTACACCGCTTGCTCGCACATTTACAATAAAGTCACCTTGCTCCACCACCGCGGTAACCAGGGCATCTTTACTAACAAAATAGGATGCGTTACCCATAAGATCCCGCAAAAAATAGGTGCCGCATAATAACGCAACAAGAGCAAAAACAACCCAGTATTTTTTCCACAGTGGTTTGGCTTGTGGTGTTCGTTGTATATCCATAATTCACTTGCAGGTTATATTTATATATATTCTTTATAAACAACTACCGTGCCATTTATTTTGAAAATACAAGCGTTTGATTTAATAAGTTTAATTTTTTATTTTGCTTTTAGTTGAGGTGTGTGTGTGTCAATAGTGACACAGTGTTATTTGGCCATTGTATTGATTGTGGGACAGTCAATTTATTGGTTTTTGAACGGTCCCACGGGGTTTTCGAGAGTCAGGCTGACGTTAAGCTTAAAACATTGTTTATTTAAACATAGCTTTACCGTTAATGGTTGGCTACCAAGCACTGACTCGGTAATGTTTTTATAGTGCTCCGACAGTTTATTGCTACTCAGTAATAGTACTACTAACAATACCGACCATGAGAGATATTTCGGTATTGTTGACTGTTGCTTTGGTTGTTTACTTTGCATCAAGGAGCTCATCATATCGATAACGGATGATTATCCCAATACAAGACACGAGCCAAAAATTAAAGTGTTGATAAATATAGTTTTTTGTTTTTTTGTTGATGTTGGCACAAATGAGGTGTGTCAAATATGAAACTGGCAAATGGCCATTAATCCCATTTTTGAGACGGTAAAACGATTCGGTACTTCATACCAATGGGTTGTGAATACTCGTGTTTATTCGAGTGTTGCTTCGACCAGTTGAGTTCACCCAGTGCAAACCAGCCCATGATGGCATCCCGCACTGTGTTAACCGTTCGGCTCACGCTACTTTGCTCAATCAATTTTACAAGACATGAGAACGTCTAGCGGTACAAATTTCAACGCATTTACGTGGGTTGCGTTGGCCTTTATGGGTGGAGCAACACCATGGTCATAAGCTTCTTTCCATCTCGTGATACAGAGGCACCAGCCGTCGCCGGCTTTTAGGCCTGGAAATTGATAGCCAGGATTAGGTGTGATCAGATCATTTCCTCGGGATTTGGAGAATATTAAAAACTCATCGGTCATGACTGCACACACAACATGTGTGCCTTGATCTAAATGATTGGTATTACAGTGCCCGTCGCGGAAAAAGCCAGTCATTGGGTTAGTGCAGCAGACGGACAAATCGCCGCCAATGATATTTTTTGCTTTTGACATAAATTTACCTGAGTAGTGACATGCAATACAAAGCTAACCCATGGGTTTCATTAGCGCAACTGGGCTATTTAATAAAAAACACTAGAACCGTAAGAGTAGATCATGATTATTGAGTTGTTTTGGCTGATACAAATACATCAGCATGAGACTGCTGCCCTCGTCTTGTGGCTATGGCATGTGTTTTTTTGTTTATTTGCGCTAAAAACGCTCCCCAGACTAATGCCGCAACATGGCGTATTGCAGGCAAATCAGATTAAACAAAGGGCACATAGGGTAGTTGTGTCCCAATAGGGATTAATTACTTCAATGTTTGCGATGGCGAATGAACTCATTCGCCATACGCATATCGCACTTACTTTAAACGCTTCTGATCACGGGGTTGGTGCTCATCATGGTTGATCTTTACCACATCAAAGTATGCCAACTCAGGGTAATCCTTATGCATTTGGAACTCTAGTTGGTCAATAGTCTCAAGTCTTTCACATAGGCTGGTAACTTGAGTTTCTAGTTGCTCGCCATGACCTTCTATGGTTTGTTCAAGCTCAGCGGCAAATCTTGCACTGTCGCGGCCAATCTCGCTAAATGATTTGTCAGAGCTGAACAGGGCACTTATGGCAGCAGGAACAATTTTACCCACTAACTCTTCACCCCACTGCTCTAACTCATTACTGTGGTACTGGTTGTCGGTATTTACTTTGAAAGAAAACTTGCCATCCTTATTGTAGAAAGTATTGGTGATTTTTTCAGTACCAAGGGCCAAAGGTTCAAGTAACTCTTGTTGCGCCTCCGGTGAAAGTGCTAGTACGTCAGTAAATACCGCGGATAAGGAAAATTTAGTGATTTCTAACGCAGAAACCGCAATATCCTTAGCGTCATGTCCCGCCGCGGTTACTTCTTGGCGGTATTCAGAAAACAGCTTTTGTTGTGTTTTTGTCAAATCAATTTTGTTGCCATCGAGGGTGACTGTAGGCGTTTGATCAACCCTCAACTGCCCGCCTCTGGTATTGGTGATAGTAACCTCTTGGTCTGACACTAGCATATTGCCGTCAACACTGAATGAGCAACTTGAGTGTTCGTTTTTTAATGAGAGCTCGTGGCTATTAGCCGTTGGCATGATGAATAATGCTGTGGCCAATGTGACGGTTGATAAAAGTGTTTTCATCGGTTCCTTTCCTCTTGAGAGATACGTTAATGCTAATTAAGTTTGCTATGTTAACTTGTAAATAGCAATACACATACCAAATTTAATAAAGGCTTAAGCTATTGTTTTTAAATGTTTATTTTCCATTTATTTGATTTTTTTAATTATGATTTCTAATGCTGTTGGGCATATTTACCATTGAATGGTCATTTTACTCATTGTTCCAATGGAACTGTAGCAGGCAATAATGTCCAGGTCTGAAAAACGTCAGCCGTTTTATATCCCAGATTTTTGTCACCATCAATTGGGGTAATCGGATGTGAACCCATAAAATGCTCTCGGGTTTGGTTACCATCATTATCACAATACGCTAACATGAATCCAATCTTCATATTATCTTTTAGTGCTATGGGGTACTGAGGGCTGTTTCTTCTGAAGCTGTCGTCGTAGACATTGATTTTCATTTCCCAACTGAGATTCTGGTTACGTGTTCTTTGCCACCTACTGGTGACATGTTCAAAAACATGGGGCTTTCCATCAATGCCAATGTCTACTGCTTGGTTATCTAAACCCACGTGGTAGGCAAAGGCGTTATGGTTGTGTAAATGGTCACCACCAGAGGCATCGGCATCAATAAATATTTCCACACAGTCATCATCCCAATAGTTCACTAATGGATCGGCGTGTTGGTCAGATAATACGTCATCTCTAATGTCTAGGTGCAGATATAAGGCTTGTGAATGCCATAGTAATTTGTAGCGTCCAGAAAAATCATCTGTTGATGGTGCAGTCCCCAGCCAAAGGTGATTAATTGGGTGCCAAGGCGCAGTGGACCAAACGGCGTCTGTCCCATCACCATCAATTAGGGGAGGGATGTCAGTATGAGTAATTGCTTGATTGCCGCTAGCGTTAGCCGTTGTGATTGTCATGGCAATGGTTAACAGCGTTCTAATTAATTGGCTGGATGAGCGTGTCTTCATTCTATTATCTGTCCTTTAATGTCCATCACCTGTTGTCTGATTTTTTGTTTGAGGCGCTTATCTGTAATCTGGTATTCCACATGGGGCTCGTGAGCTTGTAACGGCTCTAATGCGTCAAATTGACTGGTGAGAAGGGCTGCGGGTGCGAAGTGTTGTTGGCGGTTTGCCATTCTACTGGCGATGGTTTTATAGCTACCGGTTAAATGAATGAACTGGGTATTAAAAGGTAACTGTAAGAAGGTGTTTCTGTGTACTCGTCGCAAGCCTGAATAGGCGAGTATAAGAGGCTCTTCATGGCCTAAGATAACGTTACATAAACGCGCTATCCATGGTTCTCTATCTGCATCAGACAGCCCTTGTCCAGCGGCCATCTTTTGTTTAGCTGCTTTACTGTGATAGTCATCCGCCTCTAGGTAACGCCAACCTGTAATCTTAGATAGATTTTTAGCGGCGGTAGATTTGCCACAACCGCTGACACCCATAATAATGATCAACGGATATTTCATGCTCTGTTTCATGGGGTGCCCTCTGGTATCAACACATCAATGTTGTAGTGTCTATCAGGGTGTAAATTGCTCACGGTGTTAGTGGTTTGAGGGATACCGTCAACATCAATAGTGAGGTTTTGAACGGTTTGGCTACGGCTAAAGTTTATGGTTAAGTCTGCACCGCGAAACACTTTGTTAATTCTGGCATCTTGCCAATGGACCGGTAACTGCGGAGCTATAGTGAGCCCACCTGAGGATCCTTGTAAACCAAATAATCCTTCGATGATACAACGGGCAACCCAGGCACAGGTGCCCGTGTTAAATAGATGGCTAGAACGTCCAGCTGCATCTGGCTTTTGATGATAAGCGCCGCGATAATAATTGGGGATAAAGATGGGAAGCTGTCCCCGTTGTCGATAGGTCGACGAATCAATATCAGGTATCATCAAGCGCAATTGTTGATAGGCCTTCTCCGACTCATTGTGTTGGTATAGTGCGTAGATGTAGAACGCCATGGCATGATTGTATACCGAGCCGTTTTCCGCGGTACCGGGATATTTCTGAGTGACTCTACCCACGTCTTCTCGCATGGCGGTGAACGCAGGCGCTAGCATGGTGGTGCCGTATGGGGTGACTAACTGCTCCTCTATGGCTGCAATTAACTGCTGCTTTTGTTGACTAGTGGCTGCATTTGCCAATAAAGCCCAGCTCTGAGGATTTAGAAATATTCTCCCTTCTATATCTGTACTGACGCCAAAGCAATCACCGTTATCAGTAATGCCTCTGGCGTACCAGTCACCGTCCCAGCAATGGCTATTGACTGCTTGGTTACAGGATGTGGCATAGTCACGGTATTTTTTGGCTTGTTTGATATCGCCGTTGCTATCAAGGATATCCGCCCATGCCTGCATGGCCACGCTGGTCGCCAATGTTAGCCAAGACGAGACGCCAATGCCTTTATAGCCCACCATGTTCATAGGATCACACCAATCCCCTTGCTCAATGTAGTGTAAGCCTCTGGGATCTCGTCCATGCCATAAATAGTCCATGGCTTGATTGACATGTTGCCTCACGCTAGCCGTTTGCGCGCTATCCTGATAGGGCAAATGCTGTTCTAAAATACTGTAATCATTGGTTTCTTTGAGGTATGCGGACAACACCACGGGCAGCCAAATATTGTGATCGGTGTGAGGCACTTGGTTGATATACTTCAATTCTGCATCAGGATGGATCAAGATACCGTCAGGCAGGGCGCCACTGCGGTGTTGTTGACTGATGGTGGTTAAAAGAGCCTTTCGAGTGAGCGATGGCTTAAGGTAAATCATGCCCATGGCATCTTGTAAGTAATTTCGGGTTTGTGGGTCGGTACTCAGCCTGTTCACTTCACCATGATAATTTAGCTGTCGCTGTAGCCAAAAATTAGCCAAGTGGTCAAAATCCCTGTCGACTGTGTTTTGTTGCCAGCCAGTATGGCTAATATCAAGGTAGTTTTGGTAGTCAATGCTTGCGGCTAACATGCCGTCATGACTGTCCAAATAGCGCGCTTTGATGGCTTCTATTTGCTGTTTATCTTTGGCTGGGCCAAAGGCAGATTTAATGGTTTTATTGGTGTTTTCACTTAGGTCTATATCAAATTGTAATACTGTGGTGGGGACTTCATAGTCGCAGCAGCCATTAGCAAGTAGAGAGCCCTTAATACCTGATGGTGCGTGTAATCCCCCTTCACCTTCAAAGCTAATTTGTCGTGTTTCCCATGCGGTTGCAGGGGTATCACTGATAAAATAGGTCAGGTCATTTAGTTCTTTATTTTTGAAATAGTCGTCTACTTTTTGATACGGTGTAATGGAGCGACAAATAATGCCTTGTAGTTGTTTATCATATTCTGCACCCTGGTTCATCCATGACATATAGCCAGTGGGGAAATAGCTGTAGACGGATAGTGAGCGGGGGGTATCTGACCCATTAATAACATTTATTTGCCACAATTCTACGATGTCATCTTTACTCAGGGTCGCTGACAACAGTATTTCTAAACCCAAACAATGGATACGCCACTCAAAGCTATGATTGGTGCAGCTGAATTGAAAGCGTTGCTGTGGGTGTCTAACGGGCTCGTATGGGACAGAAAAAAATTCACCAGATTCACGATCTTTAATGTAAAAAAAACGGCCCGGGTGGTGGCTAAAGTAATGATGTTCAGGCTGAATAAAAGTCTTGGCTTCAAGCAGTGGACCACGAGCATATTTTGCCGGCTCCGGTTGCATGAACTGCGCTACCCCATAGCCGCGACAATTCATTTGCAACAACAGACTGTGATTCCATAAAAAACCTGACGCCTTGGGATAGTCAGTGGCAGAATGCAAGCTGATTACTCCACTGTCGTGGCAAAGTGAAATACTATTTGAATTTTGGCCCACTTAAATCACTCCTGTGCGGCACTAAGAGACGTGTGTATCTCTGTCATTTTTTGTTCGGTCAAGGAGTAGCGGCTAACTACCCATACCGCAACCATGGCAAACATGGCAGGCAACAAACTGATCAGCAGTAATATGCCCCAACTAGAATCACTGGATTGCTCGCTGTTAGCAACGTAGCCTAGTGCACCCAATACCCAGCCAATGGTTGCGCCCGCGGCTGCACCGCCAAGTTTTTGGGCAAACGCGGCGGCAGAAAAAATCATTGCGGTTGCTCTGCGGCCATGTTGCCATTGTGAATAGTCGGCAGTATCTGCATACATGGAAAATACCAACGGAGACTTTGGACCAAGGGCGAGACCAATGGCAATTTGTAGCGCAAACATCCAGCCAATTTGGTCAGCGGGTAAGAAATAAAATACCAGTGACAAGGTGGCAACAATGGTCATCAGTAACATGAGTAAATTTCGTTTTCCCATAAATCGTGTTAATAGCGGCGTGGATGCCGCACCAATGGCCAAGGCCATCATATAAACGGTGGTAAATGAAGCAATTAAGTCTTCTCTGCCCACCACATATTTGAAGTAAAATGTACCACTACTGGCACGTAGTGAAATGGTTAGCATAATGATCAGTGCAAGACTAAATAGCACTAACCATGGTTTGTTACTGCATAAGTCTTTGATATCTTGTAGTACCGGAGTAGGTTGTTTTTGTGGCGGCGTAATCCGTTCCTTGGTGGTTAAAAAGCTCACCAAGAATAAGCTAGCGGCAATAGCGCCAAATAGCGCCATGGTCATCTGCCATCCCACCGTATCGTTACCATTGCCAAAATAATTCACCAAGGAGGGCGTAAAGTACGCTACGAGTGTGCCGCCACTGAAGGCACCAATGAATCGGAAACTGGTCAATGTTGTTCGCTGTTGACTGTCATTGGTCATCACGCCAAGTAGCGCACCGTAAGGCACGTTAATAAAGGTATACGCTAACATCATAAAAATATAGGTCCCATAGGCGTAAACCAGTTTTCCCGTGTCGCTAAAATCAGGTACGGTGAACAACATGACACCGCCTGCCACTAACGGCAATATACCCAATAACAGGTAAGGCCTAAATTTACCAAAGCGTGTATTTGTGCGATCTGCCAAAGCACCCATGGCAGGATCAGTAAACGCATCAATAATACGGGTGACTAACATCATGGTACCCACGGCGGCCGCGGGGATACCAAACACGTCGGTGTAGAAAATAAATAGAAATACATCAAATATACGCCAGTAAAAATTGGACGCCACATCGCCACAGGCGTAACCTAACTTTTCTGATAACTTTAATTTATATTTCTGCATAATGTACTCATTCTGTTATTCTAATGTTAAAGAATGTAACCGCTTACAAGATTAAACGCGAGTAGTTTTTATGTTGTCTAGTACTTTTTATTGATATGACAAAATATGACGGGTAATTAGTATAAATTTTTATATCATTAGATATAATAACGTAAATCTCTTCCAATCACTTAATGTCGGTCTATCTATGAAAAAATTCGCTATTTTATCCTCATCCTTGTTGCTTGCATCCACAATGTCTTTCTCAATTTCAGCTGAGGACAAAAAAACGTTTACTATGGATGGTGAATTTGGTTTCACCGCAACCTCGGGAAATACTGAAAGTTCATCAACCATAGCTAAACTAAACGCCAAACATGAGTTAGTTGATTGGAGCAATCAATATGTAGTGGAGGCATTTCAGAAGAAGCAGGAGGTTGTTGACAGCTCCACTCAGCAAGTAGAAAGTCAAACGGCAGCGCAAAAGGTGTTTTTCTCAGCACAAGGGGACTATAAATTAGAAAACCCTAATTATCGTTTATTTGCGTTCTCATCATATGAAAATGATCGTTTTAGTAACTTTGATTATCAATCCACCTTGGCTGCTGGTTGGAGCCAAGAAGTCTGGAAAGAGAAAAAGAGTGAATTTAAATATAGTGTTGGTCCGGGTTACTCATTTTCGGAAACTGCAGACGGCGTTGCGGTTGACGGTGTCATTATACGTTCGTCAGCCGAGTACTTGTGGAATATTTCAGATACTGCGGTGCTGCGTCAAAGTGTCAGTACTGAAATCGGTGATGAAAATACCAAGTCAAAATCTGAAACATCACTCAGCGCTCAGGTAAATGGGTCTTTAGCGATGAAGTTTAGCTATGTATTGAACCACAACAGCACAGTGGCAGGGGATAAGGAAAACTTAGACACAATCGCCTCAGTGACATTGGTATACAGTTTCTTCTAAACTCAACTTCTACCTGATGCTAAAAGATATTTGGCATCAGGTACTCTTGCAAAAATTGCTGAATATTGAAATTGTGTTCATTGGGGTGAACACTATGCTCAATTGCATCGGTTTTCAAAGACAAGTCTATCCGTTGGGTAGCGATTGGATGTTTTGCCGAAACACTGTAAAATACAATCACAACGGGCTCTACGAGCTGGGTCTTATGTTGGCGTATGACAATCCCTAGCTTACCACTTTTCAGTTTCACCAATGAACCGATGGGATGTATTCCCACACTGCGAATAAAGCTTTGTACCAAACTTGCCGAATATTTTTTGTTGTCTGATAGTAATTGGGATAATGCGGCATTGGCAGTTATTTCTGTGCGATATGGGCGTTCTGAAATCATTGCATTATAACTGTCAATAATACCCAGTATTTGTGCGCCTTGGCTGATCTCATCACCTCGTATTTGATTCGGGTATCCGGAACCATCCTTGCGCTCATGATGTTGCTCAATGATTGATGCAAGACTGGGATATTGACCTTCTTCAAAATTCTCCAATAACTTTAGAGACATGGAAACATGCTCTGTGATCATTTTGTATTGTTCAGGGTTTAGCTGACTACTCTCTGTGAGAATGCTATCTGGAATGTGAGTCATTCCAATATCCATCAGCAAGGCTGCCATACCCAGTTCTACCACTTCGTCATTTGATAGATCTAAATATAAGCCAAAGCGAATCGCCAAGATGGCATTATTAATACTCTGCTCATACAAATAATCTTTCTTTTGCTTGAGTAAAGTCAGTGCCAGCATGGCATCACTATTTACCGTTAACGAGTGACAGACGTGTTCGGAGAGTTTTTTGGTTTCATCAATGGCACCGTTGTGGCCATTGATTAATGCCTGTCTTAGCTTTTTTTGTAATAAAAAGGCATCACTGTATAAACGTTGACAAGTTTCAAAATTAACCGGGGGGTAGCTTGTATCATCTTCTGCCTGCTCTGCAATGTTGCTGCTTTGCTGCAGTTTAGAATCATTGACTTCACTCCGTTCTACGTCAATTTCAACAGACAGTACGCCTTTTTCAGATAATTGTTTGACCACGTTGAATGAGCGCACCACGCCTTTATTTTTAATACTGACATTACCAGTCTGGGCGCATACTTTATTAACGTACATGCCTAACACTAGTTCTTCTATATTAATGGTGCGGTACATCTTACTCTCCGTGTGTAACCAAGGTCATCGCTTCCAGCGGGGCATAGCAGCTTCAAAGTCATCTATTTTTGCTGATAGAAGTAATGTTTCCCCAATCGCATCAAGACCTTTAATTAACTTTTCTTTACCAACTGCGTCAATGTCAAAATTAATGATTATGTCGCCCATAGTAATGGTTTGCGCAGGAAGGTCAATCAGTAAGACTTTTTCACTGCTGTCAACAATAGTGTCAATGGTGTCATTGTTTAGAGCGATTGGCAGTAATTGGTTGTTTAGGCAGTTACCGTAAAAGATATCTGCGAAGCTGGTAGCGATGATCACGCGAAAGCCGAAATCGGTTAATGCCCAAGGCGCATGCTCTCGGCTCGAGCCACAGCCAAAGTTTTCACGGGTGACTAAAATGGACGCCCCAGCATATTCAGGTTTATTAAGCTTAAACTCTGGATTTAATGTGTCACCCTTATCATCTAAATAGCGCCAGTCGTGAAAGAGGTGCTTGCCGTAGCCTTTGCGGCTCACCGACGTTAAAAACTGTTTTGGAATAATTTGGTCTGTATCAATGTTTGCTTGATCC
The DNA here is from genome assembly GCA_042091475.1 of Alteromonadaceae bacterium. Classification (GTDB taxonomy): domain Bacteria; phylum Pseudomonadota; class Gammaproteobacteria; order Enterobacterales; family Alteromonadaceae; genus CAXRGH01. Next base: position 5,532 of record JBELHI010000025.1, on the reverse strand, counting down.
AATACTACTGCTGAGCCCTGGTGGGTAGTAAATTCCGCCATGGTTTAATTCCTTTTAAATAGGTTAAGGTCAGAAAATGTCCCCGTTAACGCCGACGCTGCTGCCATCGCAGGGCTAACCAGATGAGTTCGAGCACCACGGCCCTGCCTACCTTCGAAATTACGATTACTGGTTGACGCGCAACGGTCTCCCGCTTGCAGTATGTCATCATTCATGCCTAAGCACATTGAGCAGCCCGGTAATCGCCATTCAAAACCAGCATTAACAAATATTGAGTCTAAACCCTCTTTTTCAGCCTGAAGTTTAACTTTCTGTGAACCGGGTACCACAATCGCGGTGACCTTTTCCAATACTTTACCCTGTTGGGCGATTTCTGCTGCAGCCCTCAAGTCTTCTATCCGGCCGTTAGTACAAGACCCAATAAAGACGTGAGAAACAGCGAGATCTGATAATTTCTCGCCTGAGTGAAGTCCCATGTATTGTAACGCTGAACGAGCGGATTCTTGTTCCACAGGGTCAGAAAAATCCTCAGGCGCAGGGATTGGACTGTCAAAAGCAATAACCTGTCCAGGGTTGGTTCCCCAAGTGACCTGTGGCTTAATATCTTCAGCAACTAAAGTAATGTCATGGTCAAATACAGCGCCTTCGTCGGAGACCAAATCACGCCAATATTCACAAGCCTCTGACCAATCATTACCCTTGGGGGCATACTCACGGCCCTTAAGATAAGCTAGGGTGATTTCATCAGGTGCGACTAAACCTGCTTTGGCTCCCGCTTCTATACTCATATTACAGATGGTCATGCGAGCTTCCATGTCTAGTGCCCTAATGGCACTTCCCGCGTACTCGATAACACAACCGGTGGCACCGGCATGGCCTATTCTGCCAATAATAGCCAAGATAATGTCTTTTGAGGTTGTTCCTGGAGCCAGTTGACCCTCGACGCTTACGCGCATATTTTTGGCTTTATTTTGTGGCAGTGTTTGAGTCGCAAACACATGCTCTACTTGTGACGTGCCAATGCCAAAGGCTAGGGCGCCAAAGGCACCATGGGTGGCAGTGTGACTGTCGCCGCATACCACAGTCATACCTGGCTGAATGAGTCCAAGTTCAGGCGCAATGATATGCACAATGCCTTGTTTCTGATGACCTACGGGAAACAGTGTGATCTTGTGTTTTTCACAATTATTCATCAAAGTCTGTAATTGCAATTGATTAGTTGGTCCACAAGCATCTATGGCTAACGAGCGTGTTGATATGCTGTGATCCATAGTGGCAAATGTGCGTTCAGGTGCGCGTACTTTGCGGTTAGTGTCTTCTAGCCCAGCAAATGCTTGTGGTGAGGTGACTTCATGTATCATATGTCGGTCGATATACAACAACACGTCATCGCCTTGTTGATGGACAATATGGTCATGCCATATTTTGTCATATAGTGTTTTTGCCATTATTCAGACTCCTGAATTTTTTGTGTCACGTAGTCACCTATTTGAGCGGTACTTTTGGCGGTACTGCGCTGTGCTTCAGATAATAATTCCGCACTTAAAACGCCGTCGCTCAAGGTCTCAATAACCGCCTTTTCAATAGCATCTGCCGCGGCACTTTGATTCAAACTATAACGCAGCATCATGGCCGCTGACAATATTTGTGCGATTGGGTTAGCGATCCCAAGGTTGGCAATATCAGGTGCCGACCCGCCAGCGGGCTCGTACATACCAAAACCATCGGCATTGATACTGGCAGAGGGTAGCAATCCCATAGAGCCTGTGATCATGGCACATTCGTCTGACACAATATCGCCAAACAAGTTAGAGCAGAGCATGACATCAAAGCTATCAGGGTAGCGTATCAGCTGCATGGTAGCGTTATCAATGTAGATATGCTCTAGCTTCACGTCAGGGTAATCAGCTGCCACTTGTTCTGTGATCTCACGCCATAAACGGCTACAGGTCAATACATTAGCTTTGTCTACCGAGGTGACATGCTTGCCTCGCTTGCGGGCGGTTTCAAAGGCAATTTTTGCAATTCTGCGAATTTCTTTACGAGAATATCGCATGGTATCAAATGCGTATTCTTCTTCACCTTCGCCAGCCATTCCTTTGGGCTCGCCAAAATAAATACCGCTGGTGAGTTCACGGATCACCATCACGTCAAAACCACTGGCAGCGATATCCGCTCGCAGTGGTGACAGGTGCTCTAAGCCATTATATATTTTCGCTGGGCGCAAGTTACTAAATAGGTCAAAGTGGCTTCGTAGTTTCAGCAGTGCTGCACGTTCGGGACGTTCAGCCAAAGGTAAATTATCCCACTTGGGTCCGCCAATAGAGCCAAATAAAATGGCGTCCGCCTGCTCGCAACCCTCAAGGGTGTGTGGGGGGAGGGCATGACCGTGATGGTCTATGGCATAGCCACCCACTGGATATTCTTCAAAAGCTAAATCAATATCAAATTTCTGTTGTATCGCGTCCAGCACTTTACGTGCTTCACACATCACTTCTGGGCCAATACCGTCCCCGGCTAGAATTGCGACTGTTTGTTGCGACATGTTACTTGTACTCCTGAAATTTTAATTGCTTTTGCTGGTCAATTTGATCGGCTAAATGGGTATTATTCAAAACAAATATTAATGATTTTACACCCGCTTCAACAATGTCTGTGGCTAAGCCAATACCGTTGAAGCGTCGTCCTTTGTATTGTGCGACTAAACTGACCTGAGCGAGGGCATCAGCCCCTTCGCCTTTAGAGTCTAATTTGAAGTCAACAATGGTCAGTTCTTCATGACCTAAGGCTTGAATGATGGCTTTGAATGCAGCGTCTACAGGGCCATTACCTATGGCCGATACTGTTTTCTCACTATCACCCATGTTGAGGGTAATAGTGGCACTGGGTAACATACCTTTTCCTGCGTTAGCGTGTAGGTATTTTAAGCTATAGAATGCTTGTTCTTGCTTTTGTTGGTCAAAGAACATTAGTGCTTCTAAATCGTAGTCAAATACCTGCCCTTTTTTGTCTGCCAATTTTAGAAATGCAGCATACAGTGTATCAAGGTCATAATCATCTTCACTGTAGCCTAATTCATGGATCCTATGCTTGATTACATGGCGACCTGAACGAGAGGTCAAATTTAGATTGTTTTTACTGATGCCGACACTTTCAGGCGTCATTATTTCATAGGTGTTTTGTGCTTTGAGAACGCCGTCTTGATGGATCCCTGACGAATGACTGAAGGCATTAGCGCCAACAATAGCCTTGTTCGCTTGAACCGGCATATTACAAAGTTGACTAACCAATTTGGAAGTACGAGATATTTCTTGAGATTGGATACCGGTAGATACGTTCAACAATTGGCTGCGTGTGTTGATGATCATAGCGATTTCTTCTAGTGATGCATTTCCTGCTCTTTCACCAATACCATTGATGGTACATTCCACTTGTCTCGCGCCTTGCTCAACAGCGGCTAAGGAATTAGCCACGGCTAAACCCAAATCATTGTGGCAATGCACAGAGATAATGGCTTGATCAATATTCGGAACACGATTAAATAACTGCTTAATAATACCCCCAAACTCCGTAGGCGTCGTGTAGCCTACGGTATCTGGAATATTGATCGTGGTGGCACCCGCATGAATCGCTGTTTCTACCATCCGGCACAAATAATCAATGTGGGTTCTGCCTGCATCTTCACAAGAAAACTCCACATCATCGGTGTACTTTCGAGCATGGGTAATGGCGTTAACCGCCATTTCAATGACTTCGTCGTGAGATTTGCGCAATTTATTACTGACATGGATATCAGACGTGGCGATGAACGTGTGTATACGTCCTTGCTTAGCGTGCTTAAGAGACTCGCCGCAAGCATCTATATCACTTTTGACGGCTCTAGATAGACCACATACCACGGCATTATTGATGGTATTAGCGATTTGCTGTACCGAGTCAAAATCACCCGGCGACGAAACGGGAAATCCAGCTTCTATGATATCAACCCCAAGACGCTCAATAGCGAGCGCAATCTGTAGCTTTTCTTTAACCGTCAGACTGGCTGGTAACGCTTGTTCTCCGTCTCTCAACGTTGTATCAAATATTTTCACATGATCAGACATGACGCCTCCCGCATTACATTGTCTTGTGGCTACCGTAGCACACCTTGATTACCAAACTATTAATAGGTACAAAAAACCCGTGCTTGGCACGGGTTTTTTAGTGATTCACATTTACACCTTACCCGCGCAGTCTTGCTACCATCAGAAGTAGTAATCGCAGTAAGAAAAAGTGTTTGTGAGCCATTGTTTGAAATACCTATCATAAAACTATGCCTCTATTAGACCTTTTTTAGTGTGGGTTAGTCAATAGTATTTTTATTTTAGATAGATAATTTCGTTATTGTGATTTATGCGAAATAGATTGGTTTTTTTGAGCTTGGAATGTGCTCCAATCAATACTCAAAGCAATGAGCAACTCCCGCATTGATAAACGGCCAGGTAATACCCTGCCTTTGTGGTTCCATCGATGGCCACAACACGCTGCCGATAAGGTTGTTTTGTAGGGTCTATTTAATGAATAACAAGCAGTATTACTGGTCTGTTCAACAGCCTTGCCGTAAAAATTGAACCAACCATGCTTGTTGAGATGAAATAGCTGTTTTTGCTGATCAATGCGATCAACGGTATCCAATTCAAAATGATGTTCGCCAACGCTATCTATTTGCACCGAAACGGTAAGTCCAATACAACAATATTTGCTATACCAACTATGACATTGTTCAGCTGTATAGCGATGTTTTGGTAATTTAAGACTTTGTTTAGATTGCCAAGCGCCATTGTGCAGATCTAGGGTTAACGGTGCGTCAGAGTCTAACATCCCATGGGCGATTCGCTTTATGTGATAGGGTAATCCGCTTATTCTGCTTTTGAGGGTATTGGTGTTTTGGCTACTTTGAGAGAGCAGCAGTAATTGTTGTTCGTACAAGGCATTGCAAAGAATCGCATACTCTGCGTCTTTGTTACTGACCTGAAATATTGAGGTTTGCTCAGTCATAATAGAAACGGCGACAGCTTATCACTGTCACCGTTACCGGTATTATTGGCCTTTGATTTCGCTGCGACCACGGTACACTGCAGCATCACCTAATTGCTCTTCAATACGAAGTAATTGGTTATACTTAGCAACACGGTCAGAACGACACAATGAGCCAGTTTTAATTTGGCCTGCAGCGGTACCCACGGCTAAGTCAGCAATGGTAGCATCTTCAGTTTCACCACTGCGGTGAGATATAACCACAGTGAAGCCTGCGTCCTTTGCCATGCGGATAGCTTCTAGGGTTTCTGTTAATGAGCCAATTTGGTTAAACTTAATTAAGATTGAATTACCAATGCCATTATCGATACCACGCTTGAGGATTTTAGTGTTGGTTACAAATAAATCATCACCGACTAATTGAACACGGTCGCCGACTTTATTAGTTAAGCTTGCCCAGCCATCCCAATCACTTTCATCTAAGCCATCTTCAATAGATACGATAGGGTAGTTAGC
>JBELHI010000024.1:0-29272 GCA_042091475.1 Alteromonadaceae bacterium | reverse complement strand
CATTATTGCTGAATTTGTTGATAACCTTGAGATGCCTGATAACGCAAAAGCGTCATTGAAAGCATTAACGCCAGCCAGCTATATTGGCCGTGCTGAAGCATTTGTAGACGACCTTTTATCATAATAGCACAACGCGTGCTCAGACTGGAGACACTATGTTTGAACTCAACAATTTTGATTGGCATATCTTTATTCATGAATATTGGCAAAAAAAGCCGCTGCTGATTAAAAATGCATTCGTTGAGTTTGACGACCCTCTTGATGAGCACGATCTTGCAGGCCTTGCTCAAGAGCCTGAAATAGACGCACGTATTGTTCGCTGTGACAGCAATAACGATTGGTTTATAGCGAATGGTCCTTTTGAAGAATTTGACACTGTTTGCCAAGACAAATGGACACTGTTAGTGCAAAACGTTGACCGCTATCTGGTTGAGGGTGACGCATTGATGCAAGCCTTTAACGGTTTACCTGACTGGCGTAAAGACGACCTAATGGTCAGTTTTTCTGCTCCTGGGGGCTCTGTTGGCTGTCATCTAGATCGTTACGACGTATTTATATGCCAAGGTAAAGGTAAACGTCATTGGCGAGTCTATCCTGAGAATAATTGCACTCCGGTAGACAGTCAGTGTGGCCTGCGACGCGTAACGCCACACTCTCAGCCGCTCATAGACAGTATTCTGGAAGCTGGAGACATTCTCTATATTCCACCCAACTTTCCCCACCATGGTATTGCGGTCACTGAATGCTTAAATTACTCGATTGGCTTTCGCGCCCCAAGTCAAAGTCAACTGCTTGATGCAGTGTCAATGACGCTAGAAAATATTCGCCCTGAAAATAATCAAATGTATCAAGACAATGACTTATCTATTGATACAGACAGCCATTTAGTCTCTGAAAAACAACTGAAAGAATTAAAAAACCTTGCCATGCAAGCTATCGATACCTCATTGTTTGAACAATCAATAATGGCACATTTGAGTCACAATCATATTGACAACGAATTACTGGATTCCGTGTCATCTAATGTCACTGAAGCCGAGGTTGCGAGTGCGATTATGTTGCAACAAGCATTGGTACGCACTGGCGGTATTACACCCATTCAGTATAGTGGCGATGATGGCAACATCTGGTATATTCAAGGTGAAAAGTTTACCTTCAGTGAGGAAAACAGTACACCAATCAACACTTTCTTAGGTCAGCAACTTTGGACCTGTGACGAACAAACCACAACACTCACTGACGAATTTGTCCAATTTGTGGCTTATGCCTTAAACAACGGTTGGTGGCAATTCCTCGACGAATAGTCAACCTTGGAACGGTAAACAGTAAGTCGTGTAAAATTGCTGTTAGGCTCGTCGTAATATGAACACCGTAAATAAGAACCATGAGTTACTCAATACGTATCGTGGCCCTTTTGACAATGGTTGTTTTATTAAGCAATCCATTCCATGCTCTACAAGCACCCCCATGTAGGTGTTCTAGTCATTTCACCTGAGGGAAAGTCGACTAGAACTCTGAGTACTGCCGCCTTTTTCAATAATAAGTCTTCTTGAGATGATATGACTCTCGTTCTTGAGGTCGCCAACCAGTTCTACCCTATGAAAAAATGGCTACAAATGGTTGAGCTGATGGACATTTCCTCTTTGCTATTAAAATTGCTGTCATGGATACCAGAAAAGTGAAAGCTGAATAAAGCTCTATCAAACGCTAACAGGCAACTTTTATAATTTTCACAATGGTGTCGAGGTTCGATAGACAAACCATATGTAGCCCAATAGGCTTAGTCATTCCCTTAATATTGACTACACTTAATTTAAAGGGATGAAAGATAAACCGTAAAGAAAACATTAACATGTAGATACCTTTGTCATTATTAAAATGGTGACATAGCAAATTTGGTTTAGCTTCTATAACCCGTAACAACACTATAAAATTAAAGGGAAGTCGCTTTGCCCAGTAAAAATGATTGCTATATTGTCGGCTACAATCATCAATCCAATGCTGGAGATGATGCCATTATGAATAGTGCTGTATGGGGGGCAAAAACCCAATTGGGACATCAAAACCTCGTAGTTAACAACATACGGCAACCAGTGGTAAAACAATGGCCGATTAAAGTCGACCCAACAGCACATCTCCGATACTTTCCTGGCCAGCAACACCTTTATCACTATTACCGCGCGCTCAGCAGTCGGTCAATTATTTTTAGTGGCGGTTCCATACTGAATTCTAATCGCGATATTCAACTAAAAAGACAATTGATCAAGCTTACCTCACCTCAATTAGCCAGAGCCGTTGGTGTTAGTTTAGGGCCATTTGATAGTATTGATGCCGAGCAACAATGCCAAGCGTTTCTCAATGAGTGCGGATTTATTGGTGTGCGTGATCATGAGAGTCTGTCAATTGCTAATACATTAGCCCCTGATGCTAATGTTCATTTAACATTCGACTTAGCACTATGCCTTGCACAATCGCTTCCAACCCTATCAACATTCAGAAGAGGAATAGGATTGAATATTTGCCCTACTCCAATTGATTGCTTTGGCACTACCGATCAATTGAAAGAGCAACACAAACTCAACCAAGCGATTGAATTAATAAGAACATTATGGCTAGAGCATGGATTGAGCACGACACTTATCGACTTTAACGCACACCCGAAATTCGGGGATAGCCAATGTCATAAAAGCATTTATCATCAATTAAAATCAGAGCTACCGATACGTTACAGGCCCTACAATGGCGACTTAATGAGTCTCATCCAAACACTCTCCAGTTTACAGGTTGTTATTGGTATGCATTTACACTGTGGAATACTATCCTATATGTCAGATACTCCCTTTGTTTCTCTTAAATATCAACCCAAATGCCTTGATTGGTGCCAACAGATCGGAATGGGGGAACAGTATCATGTTGAAGCTGAAGATTATAATCCAGTGTCGCTGGCAAATCTTGCAGACGGTATTATTAGCTTCGGCTTTCAAAGTCCTAAAATGTCGATAAATCAGGCCTATCAACGCGCTATGATAAATTGGAAATAACCCGATGATAAGGCCTTACATCAGTATTATTATACTACGTTGAAATATGAGTAATCATATCCTTGATACTATGTCCTCTATTTTGTTAAACCAGTTTACTCTTGGTAAGTTATTATCTTGGATAATGAGCGCTTTATGTGTATTGCACAAAAGCCAAAAACAAAACCGATTAATAGACCCAATATTTTTTACTAAACTCCATCAGCAATGGCTCTAACCCCGTATTTAGGAGTGCCCCTTGATTTGAAGTGCCGGAGCCAAACTTCATGATTCGCAAGAGAAAAGATAATATCAAGCAAGTCTTTGATGAAAGCTTATCGCAATCAGAAGATATTGAACTATGGCTAAGGTTTTCCTTGAAGACTCATCTAAAATTTGAAGGAATTAACAAAACGCTCTCTATCTACCGTGTTAACGCTTACGGACTATCAGCTAACATTGCTAACCAATATCAACATTGGCAATCGGTGGAGGAACCACACACGCAAAGCCATCCTGGTTTTTTAAGCGTTATTACCGCCTAGCGAAAAGCTTTTAACTAAGGTACTCATGCCGTCGCCCAATACAATCAGGTGACCGACACGCGAGTGTAAAATATATGATGATGTCCATTAAAACGGCCCCTTCTATTATTGTAATAGAACCTGTGAGAGCTATCATCACCACCATGCGTACATTGTTATCACTTCTGCTATTCTTTCTTTACTAAAAACTGGTAACGAAAAGTAATGAAAAGTACCCGACACCTCAAAAAAGACCGCTATTAATTTAAGCTATTCCAATGATGAACCAAATAGTCGCGTCTATCGTTATATAAACCACAATATAAGAGCTCGGTGGCTCTACATTCTCTATTTAACGGAAACACTATGCAAAACCAGCTTGATGCGAAATCATTGCTTCACAGTTATAATTTAGTGGTCAGTAAAGGCAATCAGACAGACGGTCGATATCATTTGGATGGTATACAAGCGTGGTCAGATTTTGACGGTTACACCGTTTTTCTCGGCAATCAAAAGGTCACGCTGACGCTTCAGTTCCATGGCAAGTATCATGCTGATTACCAGTCAGTATCAGACTTTGACTTGTTTATAAAACAGTTATCCAAGCTTAATCACAGACAATAAACATGAATACACCGTTTGACAAAAATAACCCCAGTGAAGTGTCTCGTGTTATCGAGATGGCCTGGGAAGACAGAACCCCTTTTGACAGTATCAGTAACCTCTTCGGTCTTAGCGAATCTGACGTTATAAAGTTGATGCGCAAAGAATTAAAATCAAAGACCTTTAAGAATTGGCGACAGCGTGTGACAGGCAATAAACATAAACATGTGGCCAGTCGCGATCCGAGCGTCGTTAGAGGTTACTGCAAAACCCAATATAAGATAAAATCAAAGTAAAACGCAGTGGAAGACATCAATCAGGATGACACTCAGTACATTAAAGGACCGCAAACAAAATGTATCTCAGACAAAGACAAGCATTAACAAACCTGTTAGCCATTGTATTACTCACCCTGATAACCACTGGGTGTTCCACCATTTATCCTAATCAAGATATTGTTAGTCAACGTTTTCCAGAAACTGAAGGGCGTTCTTTGGCGGGTGATAGCCTTCAATTGCCAGCGGCTTTTAAAGGGCAGTACCATGTGTTATTACTAGGCTATGTGCAAAATGCACAGTTTGACATCGACCGTTGGTTAATTGGGTTAGATATGAAGCAGGTACAGTTACCAGTTTATGAAATTCCAACGATCCAAGGGTGGGTGCCGCGGATGATCAGTTCAACCATTGATAACGGTATGCGCAAGGGTATTCCATCAACGCTATGGCAAGCGGTTGTCACGGTTTACAAAGACGGTGACAAGGTACAACTTTTTACTGGTAATGAAAATCCACGCAATGGACGGGCAATGCTATTGTCTCCTGAGGGCGAAGTGCTATTCTTCCACGATCAGGGATTCTCGGTGCCAGCGCTCAATGCATTAATTTCAATACAACAAGAACATCAAAAAAATGCTCAGTAAAGAAAATTTAGTTCCCCTGACAGACCCTATCGAAATCGACAAGTTTGAGCAATTATCAAAAGAATGGTGGGATCCGAAGGGCAAGTTCAAGCAAGTCATTGGTTTTAATGATGCGCGTTTTAAGATAATGCGAGATGAATGTATTTCGTTTTTTGACCGCGATAGCGACAGCGAGTTACCGCTACAAGGGCTCACAGTCCTTGATGTCGGATGCGGGGGCGGAATGCTAAGTGAAGCTTTTGCGCTAGCCGGTGCTGAAGTGGTGGGTATTGACGGTAGTGAAATGAGTATTCAAATTGCTCGCACTCATGCCAACAAACACAACCCGCCATTGAATGTTACCTATCATCACACCCTTATTGAGTCTTTTCCGTCGCAACAAACCTTTGACATAGTCATTAATGCGGAAGTTATTGAGCACGTCAATCATCAAGCTGATTTAGTGGCCAAGTGCTGCCAACTATTAAAGCCCAACGGGCTTCTCATCATGGCGACATTAAACCGTACCTGGCTATCATTCTTGGTAGCCATTGTAGGTGCAGAATACGTACTAAAAATGCTACCCAAAGGTACCCATGACTGGAAAATGTTTGTCAAACCAGAGGAAATACAAGCGTGGCTGGCACCTTCCCAACGACAGAGCTATGCTACGAAAGGCATCAGTTTTATACCAGTGTTAAATCGTTGGATTAGAACTCAGTCAGCCGCTGTTAATTATATTACTTTTATTCGCTAAATATGGAAAATAAGTCGTCATGAAATTACCCAATCTAGACCACACTATCAAAGCGATTATCTTCGACCTTGACGGTACTTTGGTATCGACAGACCTAAACTTTAATGCGATACGTGACAAAATTGGTTGTCCCCAGGGAAGCGATATATTGGGGTTTATAGAAACAATGGCATGTGAGCATCAACAGCAACAAGCGACAGAAGCGGTCATTGATTTTGAGATAATGGATGCTCAACAGTCGGAGTGGATCCTAGGCGCTCAGAGCTTTGTTACCAGTCTCATTGAGCACAAATACCCCACCGCAATCGTTACGCGTAACTGTAGAAGAGCTTCTTTAGTAAAACTAGAGACAAATAACATACCGATTAATTATTTAGTGACGCGTGAAGATGCACCTGCAAAGCCCGATCCAACTGCATTGCTGCAGATAGCTGACGAATGGCGTATCTCACCTCAACACATAGCCTACGTGGGTGACTATATTTATGATATTCAAGCAGCGAATAATGCCGGTATGGCGTCGTTGTTTTATTGCCCAACTGAAAAACCGGATTATGCAGAACAAGCTGATTACACCTTTCAATCATTCACAGAATTGACACCTTATATTAAGTAACTCCACTAACGGACAATAAAGGTTTACAGCCAACAGTACTGGCATATTGCTATAGGTAAGGATTTAGGCTTTAACCAACGATAGATTGCCATGTATAGGCGACGGTTTCTCTGTCCATGCGCTTAACATTGAGAATAGCCAAGCCCCCACTTGTTGGTGTTTGGATGTAAAAAACTCACCCGTGTGTTAGGGTTTGGCTTCATACACGTTTTGGCAAAAATCAATTATTGGTTAAGACTCAGTCGAGTAAAAATAAAACGCCTTAGATGAGTCCAGATTATAATCAATGTTACGCTATTCTTTTTAGGTGAAAATAGTGAAATAGTTGGATTTTATTAGCGGGTGTCATATGTTCCGTTTGCCAATCGTCAATGATAATAAAATCTTCCCCCAGCAATCGCGACAAGCTTTGCCTAGTGTGTTGTATAATCGGCAAACTACTGCAACGTAATGGACCGTCAACGGCAAAGCCAGATATCAATGCATGCCCCCCTGTCACTAAATGCTTTTCTATTGCTTTTACATAGGCTAACTGGTCGTTAAGGTCAGTTAAAAAGTGTAAAACAGCTCGGTCGTGCCAGATGTCACAGTGACAGTCGATATCCAGAGCGGTTACATCGCCATGATGCCACCGAAGCTGATTAACACTTGAGGGATGTTTAGTGTATTCAGACAGTATTTGTTGCGATATCCGCAACGCCTGCTGTGAAATATCGATAGTGGTGACATTGTAATAATGCCGATCAATTAACCCCTGCAATAATCCGTGGGCGCCGCCACCGACATCAAAAATTCTTGCCGAAGTCGGTATTTTAGTACCACTTAACCAGTCCAGCGATTGACTCGACTCGGACTGATACCAGCTACAACTGCGGTGATCGTTATCGATGTACACCCGTTCCCAATGTGTCTGTTGACTTGGTATTTCTTTTTTCATATTGATATCGCAATGCTCGCTTTTAAATGCTATTACAAAACAATTAATTTTTTCTGGATTGCTGTTCTTACGTAGCCATAATACCTACAAAATGATAAACTTTATCACTTTAATTTATATCTAACGGTAACTTCTTGATTTCGCTTTTGGGACGACAATGTTTATTCACCTGTAGTATCGTGATAGCCGCTTTGGTGTCTCTTGCGAGTAATGCAAACCCGGTGTATTTGTCTGACGTATTCAATACAAAATCATTAACACCAAGCAAACTTTATCAACTGCATACTGACAACGCTATCCCTGCACAATTACCCCTTTTGACAGATTATATCGCGCGTAACGCCACAACCGTCGAAAAACTTGCCAAACAAGGTGGCCGATTTCTGCATGTTACTCGTGTTTATAATGACACGGGTGAACGCGCGTGGACAATTCATGTTGACGGAAAAAAATTAAAGGACGTCAGATACCATATTATCAGTAGCCAAGACTACCAATACTTTAAAGCTGGCTACTATTCTACAACTGGCTTCCTGTTAAAGGGAGGACATACTTTCCATATAGACTCAGCTACAGACGCATTACTGTTAATAGAGTATAGAGATAACTATTTCCCTCAGCGTGCTCGCCACATACAGTTGATGCCACAAAGCGCTTATGCATTATCAGCAAGTTATCACCTAATACTGCTTTCGTTCATGTTAGGTATGTTATGCATTTTAATTATCTATAGCTTAGTTCAGGCCATCCAAAACAAAAATCAAACCGTCTTTTTCTACAGTTTATATTTGATATTTTTCTCTATCGGTTTTGCTATTCACTTTAAAATACTACCCACTATGACGAATTTTGATACCTACCGTCTTCATAGTGCACCCTTTATGCTGTCGATCTTTTTCAATTCTTTGTTTATCGTAAAATTTCTAGAGTTGGGGAAGAACAATCCCACGTTGAAAAAACTGATCCTGCTGAATGGTGCTATTTGCTTGCTAAACGTACCATTTTCGTTAATCGAGTATGTAGTTAGCGCGCAAATTGTCAGATACTCTGCTGTATTGTGGGCTATTTTAGCCACCTACGCTGGTGTAAAACGCCTAATTGACGGATATCGCCCTGCTGCTAACTTTTGCCTGGCCTTTGTATGGTTGGTATTTCCGTTGCTAATTATATTGGTTGGCAGAGATTTAATTGGCAGTGATTGGCAAGCGCAATTTGACTCAGATATTTTGATCTTTATTGGCGCCACGCTTGAAGCCTTATTCTTAGCTTTGGCTATTATTCATTATCAAAAAATATCCTACGACAGTGACCAACGATTTAGACGTCAATTAGAAAAGAATGTCAGAGAACGCACGCAAAAGTTAAGTGAATCTCAAGAGGCGCAAGCAAGTCTCATTATGGATCTAAAAGAAGCTAACAGCGCCAAAACACATTTCTTAGCCAATATGAGTCACGAAATACGCACCCCTTTAACCGCGATCATTGGTTACTCTGATAGCTTACAGTCGAAACTGGTTAAGCCAGAAGAACAATCAAAAGCGATTGGCATAATAGCCAAGACAAGTCATCACCTTTTAGATGTCATCAACGACATTCTCGACATTAGTAAAATAGAGTCAGGGAAGATTGAAGTAGACATCAGAGCAACTAACCTCAATAACATTGTTCAGCAAGCGATAGAAACGTCAGAGCCAAAAGCCATTGCCAAGAACATCGTGTTTAACCTTGATTACGTATTCCCTATTCCAGCGATACTCGTCACTGACGGTACCAAACTAAAACAGATGCTTATCAATCTGCTGAACAATGCGATTAAGTTTACCCATGTCGGTTCAGTAACACTGACCATTAGTGTCGAGCAAGAAAATATATTATTTACAGTGTCAGACACAGGTATTGGTCTAAACCAGCAACAGTTGGAAATTATATTTACGCCATTCTTACAAGCTGATCAAAGTATCAACCGTCGCTATGGTGGTTCCGGTTTGGGACTCAGTATCTGCCAGCAATTTGCGCAACAACTCGGCGGTTCATTAAACGTAGCGTCAGAAGTCAATAAAGGCTCAACATTTGTCATCTCGCTGCCCCTAAATACTGCGTCACAACAACACCAAGACCAGCAATGGCTTAACGATATCACGGAAACAGCAAAGCTTGATAAACATCCCAAGACAAAGAATAAACCGTTAGAAAAATTCGATTTAACGATTCTTTTGGCTGATGATCATAACACTAACCGTGAGTTGATCGCGTTAGTATTGAAGCGCAGTGGCGTTAATGTAATAGAAGTAGACAACGGTGCTTCAGCCGTTGAAAAAGCAAGAGAACAGGCTTTTGACATGATACTAATGGACATTCAAATGCCGGTAATGGATGGCGTACAAGCATTCAAAGCTATTCAGACATTTGATACATCGACACCTGTGGTGGCACTCACTGCAAATAACATGCAGCATGAAATTGACCAATACTATGCCCTTGGTTTTTACGACTACTTAGCCAAACCATTACAACTCAATACACTGTCTCGCTTACTGACAAAAGTAAAAAACGAAAATCTCATTAAATAATTGTGAATTAATAGCGTTAGCGGAGCAAAAGTATCAGCTACAAAAAAGCCAGCGGCAATAATATTGGCGCTGGCTTTATGGGTACTACTAGCGAATAAAAATAACGACTACTTCCACAATTCGTCTTTATTCTGTAAGTCGTAAATGCCTTCGGCACGACTTACCAATAGATTGACATAGTCATGTTGTACTTTGTCTTTAATGCCGGCTTGGATAATTTCGTCTGCTTTTCCTTGCCAACGGAAAGAGAAATACTTCAACGCTTCTCTTGCGGTGTTAGCTGCAGTTAGACCAATAAAATCTGTTGGGCAATCACCCGCAATCACCCAAAAGCGTTTACCTTTATTATCTTTGATTTTCCAAACCGCAACCATTGGTGCTAAATAGCGACTATCTTCCATCACAACGGTGTCAAACAGTACGCCGTTTTCAGCTAGATGTTTATTGGCTTTTTGAAGTTGTTGGTTCACCCATGCTGATACTTGTTGTTCAGCTGTTTGTTCTTGTTGTTCTGACATTGGAACTCCCTAATGCTCGTAAGGACACGACGACAACGGCTGTCGCGCCTATCTGGAAAGGCCCTAGACTACTAAACCTCAATGAAAAAGCAAGTACTCAACGCTAGCGTTTTTTGGCGCCCACTGAGGATCTCAGTAAGAAGCAACCTTCAACTATTGAGAATTCTCTAAACTTTTACCATAAAAACAACTAATTATCGGTGTATACTCAAACGGCAGGAATAATTTCATTGAAGGGTTTGTTCGCTTATGTCACGCTTTCTATTACGCATCAGTAAAGCCTTTAGTCAGCTTTTTGGGGTGGTTTCCTATCGCCCGCCTTTGTGGTTAACACAAATAGTAAAACTCCACTGGCTAATGAAGACCCTTATGGCTGCTGTTATAAGTGTATTATTCGTTCTCTACACCCAATGGCATAGCATTTTTCCAGCGCCGGCATACTACGCCATTTCGAGTCAGTTAGACTCCGCAAATTTTGACTCAGACAAGCCCGAATGGGGTGACCTAGTGGTAAGTTTTCATGCACCCGAAGTAGAGAATGTGGGGGGTAATGTTCAATCAAACGAAACATTACCGCCCCCTATCCCCAGTCCTCGTCAATCCCCCAAATCAGACTCAGTCGCTAATCTTATGTTGTTAAACGAGAAAACCATCAATCAACATATCAATATTGTGCCCCATATTGATGGTAACTGGCATTGGGACAATGATGCTCAGTTGCGATTTACGCCAAACCAAGCGTGGACGCCTGGCACCCAGTATCAATTATCACTACAACCTATATTGTTCAAAAGTGGCGTGTCCATTAGTGACCAGCCGTATCAATTCATCAGCGATAAGTTCAGCGTTAATATCGCCGAGTTTGCATGGTATCAAGATCCTAAGGCACTCGATGTAAGGCGTGCCATCTCAACGCTTACATTTTCACATCCTGTTGAGGGGAAAGATCTGAATCAGTTGATTTCCATGTACAGTCTCTATCAAAAAAATGATAGCGAGGTCGCTTCACTTCCCTATTCATTCAACATCACCTACAACAAATATCAAACTCAAGCTTACATCCAATCCGAGCCCATTTTGGTGGGTGAAGTCAGTCAATACATTTACCTCGATTTGAAAAAAGGACTAACCAGTCTTTTCCAGGAAGAAGTCCCCCACCCAGCAATGCAAGAAAAGTTATTTTTGGCCGATCGTTATAACTTTCTGAAATTGTTAGCAATGAATGCGGTGATAGTGAATGACACTGAAGGTATGCCACAAAAAAACTTAATCATTGAATTTAATGATCCTATTAATACTCAGACACTTGAAAAACACCTACAAATATATGCCCTCCCCAAAGCTAATCAGCCTGGAGGTAAACGCTATTGGCGCCAAGGTGACATTATTAATTCAAGCACACGTAAGGCATTGATCAAGGTCCCATTTGAAATGAATCCTAATACCAGTGACAGTAATAAACTACACTCTCTGCGGTTACCGCTCAGTAACGATACTGCGATACTGGTCAGCCTCAAAGGCGGCCTGCCCTCAGTCAATAACTTTAAAACACGGGTCAAGTCAGAACACATTGTTAAAGTGCCTAATTATCCTCAGTCTATCGACTTTATGGGAGATGGTTCAGTCATAAGCCGACAAAGTTCACAAACGGTATCGGTGGTTTCAAGGGGCATTGGCGGGATAAAATACACTATTCATTCAATAAAAAAAGAAGATATTAATCACCTTATTACACAAACATCAGGTGATATCAGATCGCCAGAATTCAAGTCTTGGCATTTTAATGAAAATAACATTGCTGATAAACGAGAAAAGATAGTCCGCTTGGCAAAGCAATCGCCACAACAGGCTAACTACAGCCAACTCAGTCTGAGGCTGTTTGCTCAGCCTCGCAATCGCGGTCTTGGTTTATTTTTGGTGAAAGCGCAAGGCTACGACTTCGCGCGAAAACAAACAATAGGACCGACAACGCAACGACTCTTTTTATTAACCGATCTTGGCGTTATCGTTAAACAACAAGACAATGACAAAAGCCGAGTGTTTGTGCAATCTTTATCAACAGGTAGCGCCGTCGACACAGCTAAAGTCACATTATTAGGCAAAAATGGTAACGCGCTATTTAAACGTGTTACCGATAATAGAGGCTCTGTTGAATTTCCTTCGACGAAAGGTTTAAATCAACACCAGCAACCGACCGTCTTTTTGATCGAACATAAAAACGACATATCCTTTATCCCGTATAACCAATATTCTCGACGTCTCAATATGAGCCGTTTTGATGTTGGAGGTGTTTACCTCTCAGCGAATGCTGCCAATGACATCAAAGCTATGATGTTCACAGATCGCGGCATTTATCGACCTGGAGAGACTGTCAAGCTCGCGAGTATTATTAAAGGTAATAATATCGATCCCATTGGTAATATTCCGCTTAAACTGGTCATCAGAGATGCTGGCTACAAAGTTGTCAAAGAACACTTATTCTTGTCAGATAAACAATCGGGTTTGAATGAATTTGAGTTTCAAACAAAAGAAAACAGTAAAACGGGCACTTATAGTGCCAGTATTAGCTTCAATCAAAAGAACAATCAACGGCATTTAGAATCCATCAATTTTAGTGTTGAAGAATTCCAACCTGATACCATGAAAATCAATACACGCTTGCTAGGCGCTGTTGATCGCGGCTGGACGGTCACTCAACAGCTCACCGCACGAGTTAATCTCACTAATCTATTTGACGTTCCTGCACAAAATAGAAAAGTGCAAGCAAAACTCAGGGTAAAACCACAGCCATTAACATTCCAGCCGTTTAAGGATTATCAATTTAGTGCTATCCAAAACGATCCCAACAAACCATCACTGTTGATAGACAAACAATTACCAGCAACCAATACTGACAACAATGGTATTGCCGAATTTAATATCGACTTACAGCAATTCGAACATGGCATGTATCAGGTCTCTGTTGTCACTGAGGGTTTCGAAGCGTCGGGAGGACGTAGCGTCACTGCAGTGGCAAACACACTGATCGCCTCAAATAACAAATTATTGGGTTTCAAAGCTGATGGCGGGTTAGAATTCATTCGTAAAAAAAGTGAGCGTTTCTTGCGCTTCATTGCGATTGATAACCAACTTAATAAAACCGCTTACCAGAACCTATCTGTCAATCTCTATCGTTTGACTCCCCTCGCCTCATTGGTCAAACAACCCAACGGTACTTATCAATATCAGCAAACAGAAAAGCGAGAAATTATTTCAACACAGCCCTACGGCATTCCAAAGCAAGGAACTCGTTATCAGCTTGATACTCAGGCGTCGGGTAAATATCGACTTGAAATACAAAACACAGACGGCAGTGTGATCGCACAAATACACTATCAAGTCGTTGCCAATAGTAATATGTCGGCTAGACCGGACGTTAACACTGAATTGTCTGTTACTCTCGACCAATCCGATTACGTCGCCGGAGACACCATTAATTTGAGTATCCTCTCGCCCTTCATTGGTAGTGGCCTAATTACTATAGAGGACTCTGCTGTAAGAGCATTCAAGTGGTTTAAAATGGAAGGTAAAGAAAGTCTGCAGTCAATCACGCTGCCCGACGATATGGAAGGTAATGGCTATGTTAATGTCAGTTTTGTCAGGAGTCCTGATTCGCCTCGAATCTATACTAACCCACTAGTCTATGCGGCAGCGCCATTCAGTATCGACAAGTCAAAACGACAAGTGAATATCAACTTAACCAGTCCCGAAATTGCCCGCCCTGGCAGCCCAATGTCCATAAAATATAGTACTGATAAAGAGAGTCACTTAATCATCTTTGCTATTGATGAAGGTATCTTACAAGTCGCAAACTACCAACTACCGGACCCATTGAATCATTTCCTTAAAAAACGCGCTCTCGGTGTCACTACGACCCAAATATTAGACTTGTTACAACCCGATTTTATTATTCAAAGTCTGCGTTCCGCCAGTGGTGGTGGTGCAATGAGAATGCGCAGTGCAATGGCCGAAAGTCTCAACCCGTTTAAACGCAAACAACAATCACCGGCGGTTTACTGGTCAGGTATTGTCAAGGGTAGTAACACCACACAGCAAGTCACTTTTGACGTACCCAATCACTTTGCGGGACAATTACGCGTGATGGCTATCGCTGTGAGTGAAAAAGCCGTGGGTGCCACAAGCAGTACTTCCATTGTTAGGGGCCCCTTTGTACTGTCGCCAAATGTCATTACTCATGTCTCTCCTGGTGATACCTTCGATATGACCGTCAACGTGGCAAACTTAATTAAGGGTTCGGGGGAGAATGCCGCCGTCACTATTACCGCCGAAACCAGTAATGGCTTAACACTTATGAGCCCAACAGAAACCACCGTTACAATTGCTGAAAATAGCGAACAACCCGTGAGCTTCACATTTCAAGCTAACAGCACTTTGGGTAACACTGATATTCGGTTAACGGCCCGCTATGGTAATGAAGTGAGTCAACAAAGCACTTCAATCAGCGTAAGACCCAGCGTACCACGCCAGACATTTATTGATGTGGGAGCGGCGGAGAAGCAACTGAATATTAACGTGCAAAAAGACTTTTATACTGCATTGGCTGATCAGCAATTGCTCGTCTCTCACTCACCTATGGTACTAATCGAAGGGATGACGCATTATTTGCAAGAGTTTCCTCACGGCTGTACCGAACAAATTGTCAGCCAAGTCTTTCCCCTAGTTGGTTTGGCCAAACACCCCAATTACAAACACAATATTGCCGATACCAAAAAGCAAATAGAAACCGTTTTACAGACCTTAACACAACGTCAACAATTTGATGGCGGATTTACTTTTTGGCCAAGCCAAACTATCAGTCATACCTCAACCTCTATTCACACCACCCATTTTATCATTGAAGCGCGGTTAGCAGGGTTCAATGTGGCAGACGATTTATGGGATAATGCGGTTAAATACCTCAGCAGTATTGCAACAAGCAAAGGTACGTCTCTTTCAATGCTTCGACAACGCAGTAAAGTCATATACTTGCTCACTCGTACCGGCATGGTCACTTCTAATCTACTCCTTGACTTGCAAACTGATATTGATGCGTCAAGTCTCGAATTTGTCAATTATGACATTCTTAAATCTTACATGGCAGCCAGCTATCAACTGCTACAAGCAAAAGGCTTAGCAAACACCCTGATTGTTGATTTTAAGCACAACACTGCCAACCTAATCAATGAATTTGATTCTCAGCTGAGTCAGCATACTCAGCATTTGTATCTTCTCGCTCGGCATTTTGAGGACAGAGCACGCGCATTACCAACGGATGCCGTTTCAACTATCACGACGAGTATCAATAGAGGTCAGTACAACACCGTATCAGCAGCCTTTAGTGCGCTTGCACTGGGGGCTTTGGACAATCTCAAGCAAGTTCAGACTATGAATTATCAATTCACCGCTTTGAATGCCACTAGCAACGCAGTGACGAGTACTATTATTCAATCCCCCTTTGATGGAATTAGCTACCCGGTTGAGACCAATCAACTTAAGGTACAAGGTCAACAGAGGTTTTACTATCTCAATAGGCAATCTGGCTACCCTCAACAAGCAGTTCAACAGGCTTCTTTCAATGGCATTGAAATCGTAAAAACAATGACAGACTTGGACGGTAATCCCATCACAAGCGCAACGGTTGGTAGTGAAGCGCTAATCACGTTGAACTTGCGAACCACCACTGACAGTGATCTCAAAAATATTGCCATTATAGACTTATTACCGGGCGGCAGTGAGATCATCCGCTCATCTATTGTCCGCGACGACTATCGTACGAACATCAATCATTTTGATGTGCGCGACGACCGCGCGACCGTTTACACTGATCTAACGCCCGCTTTGACGCAGTTTAACTACCGAATTAAATTCACCACAGCCGGCGAATTTGTTGTTCCCTCTGGATATGCAAAATCCATGTATCAAATTGATCAATGGGGACAATCAGCAAGCAGTAAAATTAAGGTCACACCCTGAAGCTAACAGTTGTTCATGATGGATTTTCTCAAACGACACCAAAAGACAACCTTCAGGGTAATGACAGCCTTTACGCCGCTAATTTTTTTACTGGCGGTGTATGCGCTGTTACCCAAACCAAAACTAGAGGAATTTAAGCCCTACTCTCAAGCCATCTATGATACTCATGGAGAACTACTCAAACTTTATCTTGCTGATGACGACAAATACCGTCTAAAAACGGCTGTAGAAGACATCAGTAGCGACGTGATTCGAGCAACCATTTTGTACGAAGATCAACACTACTATCATCACAATGGTGTTGATTTCTTGGCGCTAGCACGTGCAGCATGGCAAACTTATATTGTCGGTTCAAGACGCATTGGCGCCTCCACATTACCGATGCAAGTCGCTCGTTTGCGTTGGAATATCAATACACGGACTATTACCGGTAAACTCATCCAAATACTCAGGGCGATACAGCTCTCCCGTCACTATGATAAAAACGACATACTCACAGCGTATTTTAACCTTGCACCTTATGGTGGTAATGTAGAGGGCATAGCTGCTGCTAGCCTTATTTATTTTAATAAATCGCCTAATGAACTGAATCTACATGAAGCCTTAACGCTTGCCGTTATTCCGCAAAACCCCAACAAAAGAAATCCTAATAAAGAGACTGGTTATAACACATTGGTGGTTGCCAAAAGGCAACTCGCACTGCGGTACCACCGTCATTATGACAATGACACAGCACTGAAAACCGTTAATCTTCCAATTAACATTAACAGCCGCCAACAACTACCGTCTTATGCGCCCCACTTCACTCGTTATATCAAACAACAAATGCCAAACTATCATTACGGCAATGTACACTCCACCCTAGATTTACAAAAACAACTGACCGCCGAACAAATAATCAAACACTATATTCAAAAAAATGCGGCACAAGGGATCAAAAATGCAGCAGCACTTGTTGTCAATACTGATACCGCAAATGTCGAAGTCATGGTGGGCTCAGCAGACTTTAACAATATAACCATACAAGGTCAGGTCAATGGTACCAATGCGAAACGGTCACCAGGCTCTACCCTTAAACCCTTTGTATATGGCTTAGCTATTGACGAAGGCTTAATCCACCCACTGACAATATTGGCGGATACCCCCCGACAATACGGTGGCTTTAGTCCTGAAAATTACGACCAACGATTTTTAGGTCCGATTAATGCAACTCAAGCGTTAATCCTGAGTCGAAATGTCCCCGCCGTCGATCTTCAAGCTAAATTGTCCACCTCAACATTTCATGATTTTCTCAGTCGAGCTGGAGTAAAAGGGCTTAAATCAGCGTCTCATTATGGCCTTGCACTCGCGTTGGGGGGAGGAGAACTCACTATGTTGGAACTGGCCAGCCTGTATAATATGTTATTGAATCAAGGGCAATATCGACCACTAAACACCACTACAAATACTTTGCAGTCAGAAAAAAACACCCATGCAATCACATTACTTTCACCAGAAAGCAGCTTTTTAGTACTCGACATGCTGCGCCAAAATCCAGCACCAAAAAACTATCACACCCTGAATTTTAATAACAACACTCGTGATATACCATGGAAAACCGGCACATCATGGGCATTTAGAGATGCTTGGGCTGTCGCTGCAACCGGTCAATATGTCATAGCGACTTGGGTGGGAAACTTTGACAACACCAGTAATCCTGCGTTTGTTGGTGCAACGGCCGCAGGCCCCTTACTATTCTCACTCATCGAAGCGCTAACCCCAAATGACCAATGGTCAGTTGACCAATTATGGCTACAAAATGCGTATAATTTACAACAAGTCCCAATTTGTCATGCCAGTGGTAACTTAATGCAGAAATACTGTCCAGCAGAGGTACTTGGCTGGTTTATCCCCGGCGTATCACCAATAAAAAGCGAGCCTATTTACAAAGCTATTGCTATCAATTCTAAGACTCAGTTACGGGCTTGCCTGATAACCAAAGATGACACCACCGAAAAGGTCTACGCGTTTTGGCCGTCTGAATTTTTGTCGCTTTATGCGAAAGCAGGAATCGCGTTAAACAAGCCACCTCAATACAGCCCGGAATGTACACTTAACGATCGACAGTCACAAGGTCACTCACCTGTTATCGTATCACCGCACTCGCCATTGATTTATATTCACAATGCACAGCAACCCATACTATTGAAAGCGGACCATGATTCTGATGTCAAACAATTGTATTGGTTTATCAACCAACAATATCTGGGAGTCTCGTCAGCTTACAAGCAACTGTATTGGGATACTTCTCCAGGCAATCATACTGTTACTGTTATTGATGACAATGGAAGAGCAAGTCATACAAGATTAACAGTGAGGGCAGACGCAGAACCCACCAGTGAATAGATTCAAACCAATATCACAGACTCACGACAACAAGACATAATTTGATACAAACCGTTACATTAGAGTCTATTCGTTTGAATTTTTTTGTTTGATGAGATAGCACCAGTCGGTATACTGCTATTAGCGTTGTAGCAATAAAGCAGATAATGGTGGGTCCAAAATGAATAAAACAGTCAGAATAAGTATTGGTGTATTACTTGTCGCTATTGGGGTTGTTTTCTTTATATTACCGGGTTCGATACTGTTTTTGATTGCGGGACTAACCGTACTAAGTATTGATATTCCAGTCGCTCGTGGTTGGTTGAAGAAGTGTCAGGCAATGGCCAGTAAAAGTGCAAAATCTATCGACCGCTGGTTTTTGAAGCGAAAAGCTTAAAATAATCAAAAAACTGTTGTTAAACGAGGCTAGAAAGGCACTCTACCACGTTTTCATCAATGCAGAATTTGCGACTTTGTGGCAATCAGTACGACCCCAAAAGCAATAAAGACTATCCCAATAAAGGCGTAAATATCCAGTGCTTGCTGCCAAATGAATGCTGACGCTATACATACCAATGCAATACCAACACCTGACCAAATGGCATAAGCTGCGCCTACGTGCATAGCTTTCAAGACCAACGCAAAAAGGAATCCGGAAAACATATAAAGCGCAATAGACACTGCCACAAACCACCACTTTTCCCAACCGTTTGACGCTTTAAGTAGCAGTGTTGCGCAAACCTCAGTTAAAATAGCAAGCGTCAGTAATCCATAAGTCATCGTCATCTCCTCTTTTCAGCTGTAAATAGGTTTGCGCCTAGCAGTATGGTGATATTGAAATGAATCGGAATAGTTCGGTGACTTTTCAACAAGCCACCGATTGACAGCCAATATTGCCTATCGACTTTGTTTAAGACGATCGGCGACCAAAAATGCCAATTCCAATACTTGATCAGCGTTTAAGCGAGGGTCACATTGGGTTTGATAGCATTGTGCTAAATCAGCTTCGCTAATATCGTAAGCACCACCAATGCACTCAGTAACGTGCTGTCCTGTCATTTCAAGATGAATACCACCAGCATGTGTCCCTTCCGCATCATGTGCAGCAAAGAACTGTTCAATCTCTCGTAATATATCATCAAAATTACGAGTCTTATAACCACTCGACGCTGTTTTAGTATTGCCATGCATAGGGTCAGACGTCCACACCACATGGCGACCTTCACTTTTTACTTTAGCTAACAATCGCGGTAGATTGTCTGCTAATGTATTGGCTCCCATACGAGTAATTAATGTCAAACGTCCCGGCACATTGTCTGGGTTTAATGCATCAATCAAGCGAATCAGCTCATCAGGATCCATCGACGGACCGACTTTAACGCCAATAGGGTTATGAATACCACTAAAGAACTCAACATGAGCATGATCCAACTGTCGGGTGCGCTCTCCAATCCATAGCATATGAGCGGAGCAGTTGTACCATTTGTCTGTCAATGTGTCGACACGAGTCAACGCTTGCTCGTAATTCAACAATAGTGCTTCATGTGAGGTAAACAAGGAGGTTTCATGCAGCATAGGATGCGTATTCGAGTTTATGCCAATCACTTCCATAAATTCGAGCGTGTCATGAAGCCTCTCTACCATATCCTGATAACGCTCTTTCAATGGGTTACTTTCAACAAATGCCATATTCCAGCGATTTATTTGATGCAGATCAGCCAACCCACCTTGTGAAAAAGCGCGCAACAAATTTAATGTTGCCGCAGACTGCTGGTAAGCCTCAATCATACGCTCAGGGTTAGGAATTCTAGCCTTTTCAGTAAACTCAAAACTATTAATGATATCGCCGCGATACGTGGGCAATTCAATCCCATTTCTCACTTCGGTATTACTTGAACGCGGCTTGGCGTATTGACCCGCCATCCGTGCGATTTTTGTCACTGGCACTTTACCTGCATAGGTAAGAACAATGGCCATTTGCAGAATAACTTTAAAGGTATCGCGTATTTTTGGCGCATTAAAATCGAGGAATGATTCGGCGCAATCTCCACCTTGCAACACAAACCCACGTCCTTGTGAGACTTCACCTAACTGCTTAAACAGTTGACGAGTTTCTTCAGCAAAAACTAATGGCGGATATGATTTTAAACGTGTTTCAACATTAGATAATGCTGCCATATCGGGGTATGTCGGTTGTTGGAGTATAGGTAACTGCCTCCAACTCTCAGGTTTCCAATTGCTCACTCAAGGCTCCTTCAAGAGATTTATATACTGCCTAACATAAAGCAAACCACAGAAATAGCGACACTTATTTAATCTAACTGTGTGTAAATGGTGATATTTTATTCAGCTAAGTTATGCAGGCTTGTTTGCTTCAATCGTGACAATAAAGCGTCACTGGCATCCTCAACCAAATCAAGCACATTATCAAATCCAGAATCACCGCCATAATAGGGATCGGGTACCTCTAACACTGCATTTTTTGCCATTGATAAGAACAATGCCAACGTGGCATTTGCGTCTCTAGGACACTGCGCCTTTAAATCGTTAAGGTTTTGTTTGTCCATTGCAAAAATATAGTCGAACTCATAAAAGTCATTAGGGATTACTGGTCTCGATGAAATACCACTAAAGCTATAGCCTCTGCTTTCGCCAGCAGCCAGAGAACGACTATCAGGTAGGTTTCCCTTGTGATAGCCAATCGTCCCAGCAGAATCGACATCTACAGCTACATTATACGCTTTGGCTTTACAACGAAATACTGCTTCTGCGGTGGGGGAACGGCAAATATTGCCTAAACATACAAACAATACTCGAGGAATTTTACCTATTGTCATAAGGTCACAACCTTTATATCAACAACGTATATCATTATTCGCTGCCACTAATTAATAGCACCGGTTGCTCGTCATTACAATTTTTGCTTAAAGATAAACACTTTAACGAACACTTCAGTGTCATAACCCATATAAAATTACGCGTAAAATTTCACCACCACACCCTATCCATGAACCCCCTGCACTAAAGTTACATGTTGATAGTTTGAGGTAGTCACACGTTTTGTAACAAATGTTACCAGTAGGTAGTGTTATCGTCTGCGTTGTATTAAAGTATCGTATCGACAGTTTCTAATTGAAAAACAATAATATCATGGCCAATCGTCTTCCAAGTAGTGCATCATCAGTAACAGCAACCCCACTCACAAATATATTGAGACAATGGCGCACTTGGCTGAGTGTTCGTGCAAAGAACACAGGACAACAGCTAGCCCTATTTTATTCGTACCTTAAGAATTTATGGAATAATGGCATAACCGGTCTACAAAAAGCCTATCTCATATGTTTAGTTATGTTTTACCCTTCCGAACTAGAAAGTGTCGTTATGCCCCTCGCCATAGTGATTGTGGTCATCGACTTTTGGCCAAAGCTCGTTAACTTGTGGGATTCCCATAGTGGTAAACTTATTATTATTATTGGCTACGCCATTACCATGAACTTTGTCTTGGTCAATGCTAGCAGTCTGGTCAATGAAGTTAGTGGCGTTAGTGCAAATTATCTACCCTATACTCACAACGTTGCTGCTATTTTATTAATGCCTGAATGGTTACTGAGTATTAGCTTAGTTATTTTAGTTCTGATTCAACTTTGGTTAATGATGAGCGTCATTTATCATCTTTTCAAAAAAGATAATTATGCCAACTACGACAATCAAGGAAAGATTGTTAGATTACCCTTCTTAACCGCGCTAGTGAAAACCATTGTTGTCTCGTTGTTGTCGACACAATTAGCCGATACGGCGCGAAACAACACAATGACAGAAGTAACAACTAGTACTGAATCTGAAAGTGACAAAAGCAATAAGGTAGTTGTGGACCGCAAACTGGCTCTGAATCAATTCGATTGGAGGGGGATGAAACACAACAGTGATATAAGAGGATTACAGGAAACACTGCTATTAGCATTCATGTATTACTATGAAACAGATACTCGTAGTCGCTGTCAGCTAAATGATGGAGAGCGTGCTGTG
Organism: Alteromonadaceae bacterium; assembly: GCA_042091475.1. Classification (GTDB taxonomy): domain Bacteria; phylum Pseudomonadota; class Gammaproteobacteria; order Enterobacterales; family Alteromonadaceae; genus CAXRGH01. Next base: position 6,424 of record JBELHI010000024.1, on the reverse strand, counting down.
GAACTTAATAGCCGAGAAATACTAGTGATGAAGATATTAGATGATGGCTATAACATCACGATAGCCCGCTGCAATTCATCAGTGTTCCCATTAAAATCTGATTAATGGGAACGTACTTGCACAATATCTGATAGGGCTTTCCTCTAGAGTGACTGTTGCCAGTATTTAACATCCATAAAGACGCGAAACTTCTGAAATCTATCGGTCAATGTTCTGGGAAATATTTCCTAACACTTTCTTCCAACTCGGTTGCCTTATGTACGCTAGGTTCTTGGTAAGATATTCACGCTGTTGGCTGATTAATTCATGGTTTTCTAGGTAAACACCTTTGATGGCAAGGTCTAATAATTCTGCGCTCACAAAGGCAAGTTCCGTCATAAAACAATCATTAGCGACTAACTGTAATTCAGCAAGAGTATCTTTAACTAGCGATATATCGACTTCTAACGCCTCAACTTCGGTGATTGTATCGATCAGGTTCTGACAATGCATAATGGCTTCTTCAATATGCCCGAGATAATCGTCTGCATTATTATCAAAGGCAATAATGGCATTGGATAAATCTATTCCTTGTAGCCGCGTATACTTAATTGAAAAGTCAATAAACGCCTCAAATATCAACAAGGCTTGATGCCGATCATTGTTTTTTAGGTGTATCTCAACTTGTTCTAAGCAGTCGGACATTTGAAAGAAGCCAAACGAACCTGCAGAGCCTTTGTGCTGATGAATAAACGCCAAGCAATCTTGAACGGGTTGGCGCTTGATAGAATACGTCAGATCGATCAAAATTTCTGGTAGTGTATTTAAATAGTCATCCACCAGGTCTTTAACCGTTCCACGTGTCACTTGCAGTGATTGCTTTGGCTTCAATGTTAAATAGTGCCCAACCACTTCAGTAAACCGCTCACGATCCAGAGGTTTGGACAAATGCGCGTCAAAGCCAATACTCATATATTCGTCAATTTCATGCTTCATAGTGTTTGCCGTAATGGCCACTATGGGTCCTAAATATCCTCTTGCTTTCAAGATCGTGAACGCTTCAATACCATCCATTACTGGCATTTGTATATCCATTAATACTAAGCCAATATCGTGTTCAAATATTGCGTCCACTGCTTCTTCGCCATTAACAGCCTCAATAACTTCGAGCTGATAAGACGATAAAATAGCAGCAATCAACTGGCGATTATTCACATTATCTTCTGCTAATAAGACTTTCTTACTAACATTACCTTCAATAACGACATTCTCTTTAGGTAGCTCAAGCGCAGCGGGACGAATAGCCTCACTGGTGTGAATAAAATTGACATCATGCGTTACTGGTAAGCTCACGGTAAAGGTCGACCCTTTATTTTCTTCACTGGCTAGCGTGACATTACCACTCATCCCCTCAATAAATGATTTAGCGATATTCAAACCTAAACCCGTTCCGCCAAATCGTCGGTGAGTGTCAGCTTCTGCCTGGAAGAAGGGATCAAACACTTGTTTTTGTTGCAATGCGGTCATACCGATCCCAGTATCTTCAACGTCTGTGATCAAACAAGCATTTTGATAACGCACTTTGATATTGACAGAACCATAGTCGGTAAATTTAATCGCATTATTGACAAGATTGACTAGCACCTGTTTAAAGCGAATAGCGTCCATCTCGATCGTTTCGGGAATAGGAAACTCAAAGTTTACGTTAAACTCAATGTCTTTATCCGTTGCATGCCCCATTAGCATGCGTTCTAAATTATGATAAATATCGGGCACGTAGGTTGGTTCAATTTGAAACTCAAGTTTATTCGCTTCTACTTTACTGAGATCGAGTATGTCATTGATCAAGGACAACAAATACTGACCATTCTGTCCAATAATCTGGATTGCATCCTCTTGTTCTTTATAACTAATTTCATTTCTCAGTATAGAATCCGAATAGCCTATGATAGATGTCAATGGCGTTCGTATTTCGTGACTCATATTAGCTAAAAACTGACTTTTAGAGGTGTCTGCTGTTTGTAACTTAGCCAAGTTTGCTTGATTAAGGGTTTCGCGATGCGCTAATGCAAAAGCCAGGAATACAGCATCAAGGGCTCCACCTAAAAGCGTCATCAACTCTATATCGATACCATCAAGTGCTATCCAACCAAAATTACGAGGCATCATTACTGCAGTAGGCAATGACAACCATACAAAGGCCAAGAGAAAATATTTCGCTGATTCAAACCCCAATTTATAGCGCACATACCCCGCAAATAACGCACAAAACACCCAGACAATGACAAAGCATGAACACAACACATTGGCAAACTCAAAATAAAAAGGAGAAGTGCATGCAACAAGAAAAGACAACCAACCATTAATTTTTATAACAACCGCAAGTGCGGGTAGGTACTTATCTAAACGTAAAAAGTACACACAAAAATAACCGCCTAACAGTGGTAACAGTAAAAATGGTGTGTAAATTAGTTCGTATATCTGCCAGCCAAACACCAAGTTGAGTAACTCATAACGGCTCAACCAAGCAACGCACAACGCCAAAAGATAGAAGGAATAGCAAGTTATCGTGCGTTCGGTTAAGCCAACACCGATAAATAAAGTAAAAATGAAAAGCGCGGCAATAACGCCGATAAGTAGAACCACCCAAAAGCGATTACTCATATTATGATCGCTGAATGATGCAGTTTGCCAGAGCGTCACTTTTGGTGTTTGGTTATATTCCGGCGATTGAAAATCAACGAGAATTAATTTTTTTTCACCCTGCTCGAACAAGAAACGACGGGCATACGACGCAAAAAACTCATCCGTTTGAGCAAAACCGCTCTCAATAACAATATGTTCGTCGCGACTAAATATGTGAAAATTGACAGTTTTAACCAAATGCTGGGGAGTGTCTAACACCCACGCTGAATGTGCCGTTAAGTTTTCAATCTCAAATAGTTGAACAAATCGGCCACCCAACCTATTGGGCTGATAAGATTGTTTTTTATTTTTTAACCAATTGGTCAGTGATTGTTTGTCTACCGGAACAACATCATTCTCCTCCAGCTCGTACCATATGGCTGACTCTAATATTATTTTATCACTAGAAACCAAAAGGTTATCCAGTGAATACACTGACCCAGAAAAAACAATCAAAATGGCAAGAAGTAAACGCTGCAATGTTGCATCCTTATCATTGAAGCTGATGAGCTGATAGAAAATTAGACGCATAGTATAGAGTAATGACGTCATCGCACCAATATCATCAGCGCTATTTATAGGCTTACAACTCGATTAACGGCTAGTTTTTCTGTAACAAAACATAAATAGTTGACAGACTTTCGACAATATATGTTAAACATTCAAAGTGTTGAAATGAGTTTTCGCATCTCTTTGATAGACTAAAAAATTGCTATTTATCTGCTGCTTTCGAACACGGATACATCCACCAGCTGAATAGCTATATTTAAACTTTTAAAATATCCATAAAAAAGGCTATGAGTTCCCTCATAGCCTTTTATCGATATTGTTTAGCGGTCATCTAAACCGACACAACTATTTTGACAAAGCCTTGTCGAGTTCTTCTATTTTAGCCTTCCATATTGCAGGACCTGCATCGTGGGCATTTGCACCAGTGCTGTCGACCGCTACGGTAACTGGCATATCTTCAACCTCAAATTCGTAGATTGCTTCCATACCCAGTTCCTCAAAAGCGACAACGCGGGCTTTTTTAATAGCTTTGGAGACAAGATACGCGGCACCACCCACAGCCATCAAATAGACTGACTGATGCTTTTTAATACTGGCGACTGTTGCTGGACCACGTTCTGCTTTACCTATCATCCCAGCTATACCGGTTTGCTCCAGCATTAAATCGGTAAACTTATCCATACGTGTTGCGGTTGTTGGGCCAGCGGGGCCTACCGCTTCATCACCCACGGCATCGACAGGTCCAACGTAGTAAATAAATTTACCATTAAAATCTACCCCCTCGGGTAAACCTTCACCTGATGCCAATAGGCTTTGAATACGCTTATGAGCTGCGTCTCGTCCGGTCAAAATCTTACCGCTAAGCAATACAGTCTCACCCATTTTCCATTCTTTAATCGCGTCAGGAGTTACCTCATCGACATTCACTCGGCGTGTATTTTCACCGATTTCCCATGTCACTTCGGGCCACTCTTCGAGTTTTGGCGCTTTCAACTCTGCCGGTCCACTGCCGTCTAAGTAAAAGTGTGCGTGACGAGTAGCCGCGCAGTTTGGGATCATAACAATGGGTTTTGACGCGGCATGAGTAGGAACAGATTTAACTTTAATATCTACCACGGTTGTTAGGCCACCCAAGCCCTGAGCGCCTATACCTAACGCGTTGACACGCTTAAAGATTTCAATTCGCAGCTCTTCTTCGGTAGTGGCTGGACCTCGGTCCATCAGTTCTTGAATATCGACGGGATCCATTAAACTTTCTTTCGCCAGCACAGCAGCTTTCTCAGCAGTACCGCCAATCCCAATTCCCAACATTCCTGGTGGACACCAACCAGCCCCCATCAACGGCACTGTTTTCTCCACCCAGTCGGCAATAGAATCACTGGGGTTAAGCATCACCATTTTAGACTTGTTTTCAGAACCGCCACCCTTGGCAGCAATCATCACCTCTATCTTATCGCCTTCTACTAAATCGACATGAACGACAGCGGGTGCATTATCTTTGGTGTTTATACGCTTACCAGCAGGGTCAGAGACAATTGATGCGCGTAATGGATTATCAGGATTGCAATAGGCACGACGGGTTCCTTCGTCTACCAATTGCTGGACACTCATATTGGTTTTGTCCCATTGAACGGCCATACCAACTTTGACAAAACAGGTGACTATACCTGTATCTTGGCAAATAGGACGTCTACCTTCCGCTGACATGCGAGAATTAATTAAGATCTGTGCCATTGCGTCTTTTGCTGCTTGGCTTTGTTCCTTAAGGTACGCTTTTTCAACGGCCTTGACGTAATCCAGTGGATGATAATAAGAAATAAATTGTAAAGCATCTTCAATGCTATCAATAAAATCTTGCTGACGAATAACAGTCATATAATAGGCTCCCTCTAGCTTATGTTTGAACTGTACGGCCTGGCCACTAAAATTTAATAGCCAAGTGATTAAGTGTAATCACTTTTATGATACTCTCTATCTGTTAAACGTACCATGCCGAAACGAGGAAATTTAATTGAAATGAGTGCCAATTCAACAACGCTCCTTCAGTGTGTTCAATTAAAAGTACCCACTGGGCGATCGATACTCACCCTCTTTAGTCATCTGCAACAGACAGCGGGGTCAATGCTATTAGATTCCTCTGATAGCCACCATGTCGATGCTAAGTACCATATTGCTGTGGCACAGCCATTGGTTTTTATCACTGCCAAGCAACATGAAATGACTATTACGAAAAGTACCGGTGAAATCGATAACGTCGAAGCACAGCCCTTTGATGTCTTACAACAGGTTCAAGATCAACACCCAATGTCATACATCAGAAGCGATAATCAAGCCCTGCCCTTTGCTTGTGGTTTGCTGGGTATGTTTGGTTATGACCTAGGTAGAACGCTAGAGACATTACCAGACAATAATAATGATGAATACCAGACGCCTGATATGGCCGTTGGACTTTATGCTTGGTCGATTGTAGAGGACAAAGAAACGGGTGACTTATTTTATCAATGGCACCCCGATTATCCCCACCCAACACTAGAGACGGTTAACAAATGGCTTCAATGTGAGTCTTTGACCGCAGCAGAATCCGATTTCACCATGACAAGTCAATGGCAAAGTAATATGGACAAGTTGGGCTATCATGAACGCTTGTCGACGATCAAAAACTACCTGTATGCCGGAGACTGCTATCAAGTAAATTTGGCACAACGCTTTTCGAGCCAATACAGCGGCAGCGAATGGCAGGCCTACCAAATATTGCGAAAAGCGAATAACGCTCCCTTCTCTGCCTTTATTCGGCTGCAATCGAGTGTCATCTTGAGTATATCGCCAGAACGGTTTATGTCTGTTAACGATAGAAAAGTGCAGACCAAGCCCATCAAAGGTACCATGCCTCGTAGTCACAATACTGAACAAGACATACGCAACGCTCATACGCTAAAGCATTCAGAAAAAGACCGGGCTGAGAACCTGATGATCGTTGATTTATTGAGAAACGATTTAAGTAGAACTTGCCAAGCCGGCAGTATCGCAGTGCCCAAACTATTTGATATCGAGAGCTTTCCAGCAGTACATCATTTAGTCAGTACGGTTGAGGGGGAGTTGAGACTCGAAGAAGACGGTCTGTCTCTGATTAAACGAGCTTTTCCAGGCGGATCCATTACAGGCGCGCCCAAAATTCGCGCCATGGAAATAATTGACGAGCTGGAACCTCACCGACGTAATATTTATTGTGGCAGTATTGGCTACCAGGATG
>JBELHI010000023.1:0-29624 GCA_042091475.1 Alteromonadaceae bacterium | reverse complement strand
AAGAATTTATTATTGATAAGATTGAAGATTTAAAAGGAAGAGATATTCAAATCTTGGATGTTAGTGGCAAGTCAACCATAACCGACACTATCATCGTTTGTTCAGGTAATTCAAAAAGACATGTCGTGTCTATTGCTGAACACGTAAGAACGCAAGCTAAGCAAGCCAATGTTGCGCCCTTAAGTATCGAAGGAAAGGACACTGGGGATTGGGTATTAGTTGATTTTGGTGACGTGATCGTACATGTAATGCAAGATGAATCGAGAGACTTCTACCAGTTAGAAAAATTATGGGCCTAAGGTAGTAGGCTAAAATGAAAATACAATTAATTGCAGTGGGGACTAAAATGCCCCCTTGGGTAGAGGCTGGCTATCAAGAATATGCGCGGCGAATGCCTAACGATATGCCCCTGCAACTATTTGAAATCCCTGCTGGTAAGCGGGGAAAGAATGCCGACATTGCGCGGATACTTAAAAAAGAAGGCGAACTCACCCTAGGGGCAATTCCCAAAGGCAATAGGATCGTCACATTAGAAGTTACCGGTAAGCCTTGGACAACGCCGCAACTTGCAAAGGAAATGGCCAAATGGCAGCTTGATGGACGTGACGTCAGCTTGCTAATTGGGGGACCAGAAGGACTTGCACCTGAGTGCATACAAGCCTCTGAGCAAAAATGGTCGCTATCTGCCCTCACCCTACCTCACCCACTGGTACGCATTGTTGTAGCAGAAAGTCTTTACAGAGGCTGGTCATTAAATAATAATCATCCTTACCATAGAGAATAATAATAACAGTGGATATATAACCGGTGGTTAGAAGGCGTATTCCAATCCGTGACCATGCCGCGGAAAAGTACCTTTTTGTAAGACGAGGGATTGCATCCCTCGGCTTCGTGGTGTTGTTATTTGTTGGATTACTGACAAACCTGTACTATTTACAAATCGTTTATTTCAAAGATTATCAAACACGTTCTAATACTAACCGCATAAAAATTCAACCCGTTGCGCCCAATCGCGGATTAATATTCGATCGCAACGGTAAAATTTTAGCTGAGAATCGTCCTGTGTTTAGTTTAAACATTGTGCCTGAGCAGGTGTCTGACATTGATGCTTTGATCACTCAAATCAGCAGTCTTGTGACCATCACTGACGCTCAAACATCCCGTTTTAAAAAAAACCTTAAACGACAAAGGCGTTTTAAACCCCTTGCTTTACGACAACGCCTTACTGCTGAAGAAGTGGCTATTATCTCCGTCAATCAACCGCAATTATCTGGCGTCTTTATTGATGGCCGATTAGCACGTTTCTATCCTTACGACGATGCACTTACTCATGCCCTTGGATATGTTTCAAAGATTAATAAGCGTGACGCACAAAAACTTGACGCTGCAGGGGAAACGGCTAATTACGCTGCAACCCATGACATTGGTAAGTTGGGGGTTGAAAAATATCACGAAGCTCTGCTGCACGGGGAAATAGGCTACGAACGAGTAGAAGTTAACAATAAAGGGCGGGTATTGCGTTCCTTAGATATTGAACCACCGATCCCCGGTAAAGATATCATGTTGAATATTGATATTGATATGCAGCGTATCGCACAGCAAAACCTATCAGGTTTTAAGGGCGCTGTAGTAGTACTCGATGCTAAAAATGGTGGCGTAATGAGCCTTATATCCAACCCTGGGTATAGCCCAAATGCATTCGTTCACGGTATATCTACCACTGATTACAACGCTTTATTAAGTTCTAAACAACGTCCACTGATTAATCGAGCGACCCAAGGTCAATATCCTCCAGCATCAACAATAAAGCCACATATTGGCCTACTTGGCTTGGATAGAGACGTGATAACCTCTGACACACGAATGTTTGACAAGGGCTCTTACACCTTACCTAACGTCAGTCATGTGTGGCGAGACCATTTGAAACGCGGACACGGATGGGTAAATCTTACAAAGTCTATTGAGGTGTCATGCGATACTTTTTTCTATGATTTGGCCAATCGCTTAGGCATAGACAACATCACTGAATTCATGGGAGAGTTTGGCTTTGGTGACTACACGGGTGTAGACTTGTACGAAGAATCTGATGGCAATATGCCGAGTAGAGGCTGGAAGAGAGCCCGCTTCAATGAGCCTTGGTATGTTGGTGACACAATTACTGCTGGAATAGGGCAAAGTTATTGGACTGTAACGCCAATACAATTAGCTGATTCCCTTGTGACTCTGGTAAATAGAGGTCTTCGCCATGTTCCGCAAATTATTCGTGGACATATGGAAAATGATACCCCCATTATTTACTCACCCAAACGCCTGCCCCCGGTGACAGTAGACAACCCAAAGCATTTTGATACCGTGTTTGATGCAATGTACGGTACCTTAAATAGGCGGCATGGAACAGGTAATAGAGCGTTTGGCGATAGTCCATATGTAGCAGCTGGAAAAACCGGGACTGCACAGCTCATCAGTATCGGTGAAGACGACGAATATGTTGAAGAGGACGTAGCCGAACATCTCCGAGACAATGCTATGTTTGTTGGTTATGCCCCCTACCAAGACCCCAATATCGTTATTGCCGTCACGCTGGAGAACGCTGGACACGGTGGTGTAAGAGCAGCCCCCATCGCTCGCAAGATAATGGACTATTACTTTGAACATTATGACGCCCAAGGTGTTTACATCGGCGCCAGAGAAACAACATTATGAGTACACTGTCCTTTTCACGTAACGACAACAATATTTGGCGCAGTCTTCATTTAGACTTCGTATTACTGGCTTTACTGCTAACGCTGATGCTATGCGGTCTAAGTGTTATTTATTCTGCTGGCGGCGGCGATATCGCGCTAATAAAACGCCAAGTAACACGATTAGCAGTCGCTTTTGTGGTAATGTTTTTAATGGCACAAATTCCGTTGTTGCTATACCGCAGCTTTTCACTTTATTTTTACATAATAACCCTATTGTTACTGATTGCGGTGTTGCAGTACGGGCTCGTAGGTAAAGGCGCTCAACGTTGGTTAGACTTTGGATTTGCTCGATTCCAGCCATCTGAAATCATGAAATTAGCCATGCCAATGGCTGTTGCTTGGTATATCAGCCGTTTTCAATTACCACCACGTAAGCGACATATTTTCATTGGCTTTATATTTGTTGCAGTGCCTTCATATCTGATTTTTAAACAACCAGATCTAGGCACTTCACTGTTAGTGGCGAGCTCTGGTATTTTTGCATTATTTCTTTCTGGAATGAGTTGGCGACTAGTGGGGTCTGTTGCTTTCATACTGTCCTGCTCCGCCCCTGCGTTATTCTTTTTTGTATTGCATGATTACCAGAAACAGCGAGTGTTAACATTTTTAAATCCAGAGCAAGATCCACTGGGCAGTGGATACCACATTATTCAGTCAAAAATAGCTATTGGCTCTGGCGGTTTTTCCGGTAAAGGCTGGATGCAAGGTACCCAATCGCAACTAGAATTTCTGCCTGAAAGACACACTGACTTTATTTTTGCGGTATTCAGTGAGGAACACGGTTTCATTGGAGTGGTATTATTGTTGATGCTTTATACCGCGATTATTATCCGTGGCATGCAAATCGCGATGAACGCGCAAGATCCATTTAGCCGTATACTCGGTGGCAGTATTATTCTCACCTTCTTTGTCTATGTATTAGTCAATATTGGTATGGTATCAGGTGTACTACCTGTGGTCGGTGTACCCTTACCGTTGGTGAGTTATGGAGGTACCTCAATGGTTACCTTGATGGCGGGCTTTGGTATCCTTATGGCGATAGGCACGCAGCAAAGGATAGTGGCACGCAATGTGTAATATTAATAGTATCTCTGGCTATGTATTGTGGCTAATTATAGCCTGTTGTGTTGGCTGTGGCAGTACCAGTCGCTACAGTATATCCCAAGATCACGCCCCGCAACACGTGCCGGAGTCTATCGCCGTAAATAATGCACAGCCTCAGTACCATCCCCATTACCCTCCATCGCTGAGACAATATAAAGTCCTGGGTACTCATTATCAGCCTTTAGATTCGGCAAAGCACTATGCGGATGAAGGTTATGCATCGTGGTACGGCAAAAAGTTTCACGGTCACCTAACCTCCACAGGCGAGACCTACAACATGTTTACAATGACTGCAGCACACAAATTCTTACCGCTACCAACTTACGTTCGCGTGGTTAACCTCGGTAATCAAAAGTCAGTGATTGTCAAAGTCAATGACAGAGGGCCTTTTCATGATGATAGGATAATTGACTTATCTTATGCTGCGGCAAAAAAGTTGGATATGCTGGCGAAAGGCACTGCTCGGGTTAAAATAACGAGTATTGTTGTAGAACCAGACGGAAGTGTTTTTGAAGCGGGCGTGAGAACAAAGCGTTCAGCCCTCCCCGCTGACATACCAGCATCACCTTTAGCGGAAACTAATCCCCCCACGTTAGCACTGAAAACCTTATCGCCCCCAAACCTTCAAACCAACAATACTCAGCCAGTTAAATTTTATATTCAAATAATGGCTATGGCGAGCAAGCAAAGTATTACTGCTATTGCTGATGGCTTAGCCATGTTGTTTCAGACTGATTATGTAACCCCTCAAGAAAATGGACTTTACAAACTTCATTTAGGACCTTGGGAACAAGAAGACATCGCACGTAAGCATCTTTCGCAGCTCCGACAGCAAGGTTACGACAACGCGTTTCTCGTATCGCCGCGTAGTAACTAATAATTCAGTTTATCCTCTCCCATCTGAAACTAATAAATGCTATATTATGCGGGATTAATCGTTTCCTTAGACACAAATACAATAAATGGATATATTCATGGGTAAGTTGCATCGTTTTATCACCTCGTCGATCTTATTTCTTTCTGCGTCAGCAGCTGTAGCGGCAAATATTATTCCCCCTGCACCGGCCATCGCCGCTAAATCATACATTTTAATGGAACATAGCACAGGCCACGTTATCGCCTCACAAAACGCAGATATTCAGTTACCTCCAGCAAGTCTTACAAAAATAATGACCAGCTATATTATTGGGCAGGAACTGAAATCTGGCAATATTACTAATGATGACTTAGTCACGGTGTCAGAGCGAGCATGGGCGAAAAACTTCCCTGAATCGTCAAAAATGTTCATTGAAGTAGGTAAAGAAATTTCAGTTGCAGACCTAAATCGTGGCATCGTTATACAGTCTGGGAATGATGCCTGTGTTGCGATGGCAGAACATATCGCCGGCAGTGAAGACGCATTTGCTAACATGATGAATGCCTACGCTGAAAAGCTGGGATTAGTTGATACCTATTTTGTTAACAGCCATGGATTACACAATAACGAACATGTTACCACTGCACGTGATATGGGTAATTTGGCCAGTATTTTAATAAAAGATGTACCTGAAGAATACGCACTTTACAAAGAAAAATCGTTCAAATACAACAATATAAAGCAATTTAATCGTAACAGTTTACTTTGGGACAAGTCATTAAATGTTGACGGAATGAAAACAGGCCACACGTCGGCAGCGGGCTATAGCCTCGTATCGTCAGCAACCAAAGGTGGCATGCGCTTAATCGCAGTTGTTCTTGGTACCGACAGTGAGCGTGCAAGAAGTCAGGAAAGTGCAAAATTATTGAAATACGGTTTTAGGTTTTATGAGACGGTAACACCTTATAAAGCGGGCGAAAAATTCGCAACTCAACGTATTTATATGGGTGACAAAGAAAGCATCGACTTAGGTATTGTCGAAGATATTTCAATCACCATACCGCGTGGCCAACGTAAACAATTGAAAGCACATTTCACGCTAGAAAAAGCCTTAGAGGCGCCGATTCAAAAAGGCGCTCAAGTTGGTACGGTTAACGTTCAATTGGCCGGCAAAGATATTGCTCAGTATCCATTAGTCAGTATGCAAACAATCAATGAAGGCGGCGTATTGCAGCGTCTAACAGATACCATCAAGCTAATGTTTGTAGACGAACAGAATTAACTCAGTATTTAGCATGTTTGTGCTTAAATCATGTTGTAGAGAGGATAAATTATGGACACGCGATTTGACGAATTACTTGAATTCCCTTGCGTACAAAACTTTAAAGTTATGGGTGTCGCTGACGCAAAATTACCCGATCAAGTGATAGGCTGTTTACAAGGTATTGTACCAGGCGATTACAGTCCAAGCATAAAACCAAGCTCCAAAGGTAATTATCATGCCATGTCACTACGCGTGACCGTGGCGAGCAAGGCTCAAATGGAGCAAATATACACTGAATTAGGGAATCTTGACCTTGTCAGGGTGGTGATCTAATTGACCACTAGCGTTGATTTCAACAAGCAAATTGTCGTTCGGGATTTAGGCCGTCAACCCTATCAAGAAATTTGGCAAGCCATGCAAACATTCACCGACCAACGAAATATCGAAAGCGGCGATGAATTATGGTTATTGGAGCATGAACCCGTATTTACTCAGGGACAAGCGGGTAAACAAGAGCATTTATTGAATACAGGTGATATACCTGTGGTAAACGTGGATAGAGGTGGCCAGGTCACTTACCACGGTCCTGGCCAGCTTGTTGTCTATGTTTTACTTGATATCAAAAGGCGAAAACTTGGTGTCAGAAATCTCGTTACCATGCTAGAGCAATGTATTGTAGACGTGATGGCAAAATACGGTATCGTAGCCAGTGCGAAACCCGATGCTCCAGGGGTTTATGTTAATCAAAGTAAACTGTGCTCCCTTGGCCTACGTATACGAAAAGGTCGTTCGTTTCACGGGTTAGCGTTTAATATCGATATGGATTTGTCACCTTTTTTACGCATTAATCCTTGTGGCTATGCTGGTATGAATATGGTGAATAGTAAATCGTTGAAGGGTCCAGCAACGGTTGACGACGCAAAACAACAAGTAGTAGAGACCCTATGTGCTCTGCTACAGATAAGTAATATAAAATATAGAGATACATTGAATGAATAAAGAACGCGTTCAGGCTGGTGTTAAATTACGTGACGAAGACAAAATGCGTCACATTCCAGTGACAATAATACCGACTGAGCCTCAAGAGATGCTTCGCAAGCCCTCATGGATTAAAATTAAGCTGCCTCGCACCACCGAACGCGTTGAAGGCATTAAGAAAACGCTGCGTAAAAACGGATTGCATTCAGTGTGCGAAGAAGCCAGTTGCCCAAATTTATCCGAGTGTTTTAACCACGGTACCGCAACATTCATGATTCTGGGCGACATCTGTACCCGACGCTGCCCGTTCTGTGACGTAGGACATGGTAAACCACTACCACCAAGTGCTGAAGAACCCTTAAAGCTCGCAACCACCATTGCTGAAATGAAATTGAAGTATGTGGTTATTACTTCAGTCGATAGAGATGACCTACGCGACGGCGGAGCGCAACATTTTGTTGATTGTATCAACGCTATCCGTGAACACAGTCCAGCAACTAAGATAGAGGTATTAGTACCGGATTTTCGTGGTCGTATGGACAGAGCATTAGAAATATTCCAACACGGTGTACCTGACGTATTCAATCACAACCTCGAGACTATTCCAAAGCTTTATCGCGAATGTCGTCCAGGCGCTAATTATCAATGGTCACTGGACTTACTGAAGAAATTTAAGGCTCAACACCCGGAGATTCCTACAAAGTCTGGTCTGATGATGGGCATGGGTGAAACAGCGGAAGAGATTTCGAAAGTGATTAAGGATCTTCGTGATCACGATGTTAATATGTTGACTCTTGGACAGTATTTACAGCCAAGTCGCCATCACTACCCAGTAAAACGATACGTACATCCTGATGAGTTTAACGAGTTGGGAGATTATGCCCGTGAGATAGGCTTTAGTCATGCTGCATGCGGTCCCTTGGTACGTTCGTCATATCACGCGGATAGACAAGCCGCTGGCGAAGACGTCAGTTAATCTGCCAAAACGTCATAGCTTGTTGATGCCATGCATCAGCAAGCTGATATTTTTTTTGCCGCTCTAATGCCTTAGCCACCGCGATCAATGCCGGTATCTGTAAGTTAGGCTGTTGGGCATTATGTTGCCAGCTCCTTACGTACCCTTCGGGAATAGTGCCTATATCATGATATTCCATAAACGTTGTTTCAGACGTCTTTTTATACACATCTAGACCAAGTACGTCGCAGGTCTTAGCTCGCCCATATAGCCTTTCACTAGTATTGTTACGGTCTGTTTTTTGCCATGTTAGATTTGGCACATGTCGCAATTGCTTACAATGCTGTTCTGCCCTTTCTACGGATAACGGGTATTCATCAACAAACCCGGCAAAATGTGCCAACTCATGGATAAAAAGAGTGTATGGAGCATTAACCGACAGCCACATAACCCCGGTTTTTACAAATGAGCGAGGTTGATCCTGAATCACGATCAAATGTGAAAAACTGTTGGGGTGAAATTGTTCGGCAATGTCTGCTAACACACAAGTGGATGCTTGTTGCTTGTCAGGGCAAGATGACTGGCGCAATAAATGGGGCTTGTGCACACAAAGTGGCAACTGCTTTAGACGATTATCGTTAGCCAGTTCAGAAACTATCTGGTTAGCAAATGTAATACCTGCAAACGATGAACTGACCGGTTGGATCTTCATCACACACTCATTGTTATCAATCACACGAGGTAATTCAGTGTCTGCAGTAAGCATGGTCAATTGCTCCAACACCCCTGACTGCTGAATTTCTGTTGAACGCCATTGATGCAAATTAATATCCAGCTCTTTGTATTGCTTGTGCTGCAACAACATAGCAACCATTAACTCTTGGGCTTCAGGTGATTGATTTGCCGCTCGGCTAAGCCAAAATATCGCTTTTTTAAACTGATTATTCTGTTGATAGTAGCGAGCTAAGACAAGCTGCGCCTTGGTGTTGCCGTGGGTAGCGGCAGATTGTAAAACTGGATTGTTCAGTGTTGGATTCAATTGCCAGGTGTGATGGATTGCGGCGGGATAATTTTCAGACACCGAATAATTCAGTAAACCAGCCGACGGCATAAATTGGTACAGTTTGTACGCCACGACATCAAAAGGCAGCAATACAACACTGACAAGAACACATATCAATAATCCAATAACTAAACGCACGTGATCAACCGTTACCAACGAATCTGATGTTAGGACTTTATTCTGATGCGCGCATTAATTCAAGCTCCAAGCGAGCAAAACGATGCTCAACAAATTCAAATACATTGGTACTTAAGGAAAGTTTGTAATAATTTAGTGCTAAATTATCGCGCCCGTTCATTCGGTGCCATTTGCCAAGGTAAAAATACGCCTCACAGAGTATCTGAGCTAATTGGTTGTTGTCAGCCGTGTAACTGTGCAAACTACGCAAGAATTGATCCTCTGACTGCTCACCCAAATACACAGCAAATAATGCTTGAGTCCAATGCTGCGCTGGCAATAACCCCACATGTTCTTTCAGTTGTTCTAAAGACTGCTTTGGTTGTATTGACGCAGATAGCAGGTAATACCAAAAAACACGATATGGATCTGAAGGATCTTGACGATAAAATGATTTAATATCATCAACCGCCAGTGCTTCTCGGCCGCCGTAGTAAAGTGCAATCGCACGGTTTAATAGTGCATAGGTATGGCCTGGCTCAATTTCCAAAACGCTATCAAACGCTTCATAAGCACGCATAAACTGACTATTTTGAGTATGTTGAACACCCAAAAAGTGAAATGCTTTTGCCATATCGGGTTTATACTCGAGAGCCAAAGTAAAATCATATTGCGCAAGTCCATCTAATCCAAAGCTGTCGTATAACACGCCCCTTTGGTAATGTAATTCAGCCAACTGCTCCTGTGGGATAGACTCTTTTTGGCTCATCAACTGTTCTATTCTTGCCATTGTTATCTGAGCTTTGATACTAGGTGTTATTGGATTAGCAATGACCAAGCTATCGACCGTATCGGCGCTAAATTTTGACGAATGCAACATATTTGAATTGGCACAACCAATGAGATTAACCAGTACCGCAATTAAAACAAAACGAATAAACATAACACGACTCCAGTCAGCTAAGCATAAGCATGGGAAAAGCCACACGTTGCCATATGCCCTGCCTGCTGATAAAACTAATACAACAAATCAACTACTTATATTTTAATTGTAACATTAATTAGTGGGAACCGCGGGGCTTTCGATGTGCAACTTTAGTGGTGTATGTTAAGCAGGATTTGAAGCCTCAACGCGTCGTGAGTAAAATAAATCGAAGTAAAGATCAATTTTTGATAATAATCACAATGACGATTTAGGTTGCAAAAATGGCATTATTGCCATTCTGTTTATACACTTATGAAATAGGTAATATGGGAGTATATATGATGCAACAGCATAAAAAATTATTAGCTGTGATTGATCCAACTC
Source organism: Alteromonadaceae bacterium (assembly GCA_042091475.1). Lineage (GTDB taxonomy): Bacteria > Pseudomonadota > Gammaproteobacteria > Enterobacterales > Alteromonadaceae > CAXRGH01. The sequence goes on along the minus strand of JBELHI010000023.1, from coordinate 19,234 downwards.
AAGAACACCAAAGAGGCCTAGCTAGAGCTATTGAACTAGCGGAGAAAACCCAATCGAGTATTACTGCCCTACTTGTAATTTTTGACCTCTCTTATGAGGTCACTACTATTTTGTCGAGTGCGGAACGCGATGACATGCGCGCTGCCTATGTTGACAATGCTACGGAATGGCTCAGTAATATCGTGTTATTACACAATATGGAACAACAATGTGACATCGATATAAAAGTGGTTTGGCATAAGCGCCCGTTTGAGGCAATTTTACATGAGTCAATCCATACTCATTATGACTTGGTGGTTAAAGCCACCCACAAACACGACAAACTGCAGTCATTTATATTTACTCCTACGGACTGGCACTTAATGCGAAAAAGCCATATCCCCGTATTGATGGTCAAAGAGCATCCTTGGCCTGAAGACGGTAATATTGTAGCCGCTATTAACGCTGGCGCGACCGACATCGAACATGTCAATCTCAATGATAATGTCTGCCGTACCGCGAAAAACTTTACTCAGTTACTCAATGGCAAAAGTCATTTGGTCAATGCATTCCCGCGGCCGCCACTAAATATTGCTATTGAAATTCCAGAATTTGATCCTGCCGATTATACCGAGACATTGAAAAAGAATCATCAATGTGCCCTTGAAGCAATGGCAAAGCGTTATCATATCCCCAATGAAATGTGCCATGCAGAGGAAGGTCATGTTGAAGATGTATTACCACAAATCACTGAAACGTTAGACGCTGAACTTTTAATCATTGGTAATATAGGGCGTGAGGGATTGTCGGCAGCGTTTGTCGGGAATACCGCAGAACATATCATTGACCAAGTTGATTGTGATGTGCTCTCTTTGCGAACAGATTGCGAATCCACCGGACTGACCGCAGCACCGCTCGCATAAAATTATGCGGGTATTTATAATACTACAGGTATATCACAGAGGCCGTGATATACCATAAATTACTAATCAGTCATGGCCACTCATGGCCATGGCCCCCCATTATCTTATCTCTGCTATATCAATACGTGTGAATTGCGCTATGTCCACTGCCGGTTTGTCTGATGTTGCTTGCTGTGAAGGTTTCAAATAACCGTGTAATTCAAGCTCTTCAGCCTCTTTATCTGCGTCAAGATGCGCATCCGTTTGATTGGAGTCACTACGCTGCTGAGATAGATTGATAAAATCAAATAAGTTGCGGTCAGCCAGTTGTGACGGCGATACATTGGTCAGCGCCGTAAGCATATTGTCTATACCCTTAGGTTGTTGTTTCTCTATACCTGCAAGTAATTGTTTCACCGCTTGTCTTTGCAAGTCTTCTTGGGAGCCACACAAATTACAGGGAATAATAGGAAATTGCTGTTGCTCAGCATATTGGCTAATGTCTCTTTCTCGGCAATAAGCCAACGGACGGATCACCACATTGCGTTTGTCGTTACTGAGTAATTTAGGTGGCATTGCTTTTAAATTAGCCCCATGGATCATATTTAAAAACAATGTTTCTACAATATCATCACCATGGTGACCAAGGGCCACTTTAGTTGCACCTATCTGCTGGGCCGTATTGTACAAAATGCCGCGGCGCAAGCGTGAACATAACCAGCAGGTTTTTTGCTCCGGCGTTAGCTTTTCTTTTACAATGGAGTAGGTATCTTCTTCTACAATCAGATACTCAACACCCAAGTCTGACAAATAATTTGGTAGAATATGTTCCGGAAATCCGGGTTGTTTTTGATCCAAATTAACCGCGACAAGCTCAAAATTTATCGGCGCTACGCGCTTAAGATGCATTAGCATATCCAGTAGCGTGTAGGAATCTTTTCCACCCGACAAGCAAACCATGACTTTGTCGCCCTCTTCAATCATGTTGAAGTCGGTTACCGCTCTAGCCGTTTGTTTACGCAACTGTTTCGTTAGTTTGTCGTGTTTCATGGAGTCCCCCGCTAAATTTTGACGCGGAGTGTAACACAAACACCTACAGAGTGAGAGGATATAGTATTAATTCCCAGTGAAGTAGGATTTGTATTTATGGCTTTAATGGACACTTAACCGATACAGGAAGATCTAGCACACACTGTTAAATTCCTACATGTATCGTCTATTAGTCCTCAGCATTGATAGTAATTCGTCAACGTAGGCTTGTCCCCGTTGAGAATAAGATGTCAGCCCCGGTAATAATTGTTCAGCAGCCATGACTGAATTACTCTGCCGTAGTTCCCCCCGAATTCGACGCAACTCTGAGTAAGCTCGATGGCGATTTAGCATTAAAAAATAATAATCAATACCCGCTTCAACACTAACAAACCTAGCAACTTCGTGTCTGGCTTCTTTAGTTCGTTGCCTGGGCACAAAACCACAGCCCTTTTTGTAACACCAAAGACCGAAAAAATTAAATCCTTGTTTAGCGAACCGAGAAGTACCCCATGCAGATTCGTTTGCCCCCTGTACCAATACCAAATCAACCGGCACAATATCTATTTTGACCATTAGTTGTTGTAAAGCTGATACTGCCGTTGTTGACTCGTTGACATAAAATTGCTGTTTTAGTCTAATAATTGTAGCAATATCAGTATCGGACAATGGTAAATTACTCGCCTGTTTAGCCTGCATACTCCGGAGTTGTTCACGCTGCAGCAGTATGCTCTTATTTTTTGCTTCAATAACGGGTTTAAGATAAGCGAAAAACGCTCTCTTCTTTTCTTTAACCGGCATTGAAATAAAATCAGGTACAGGAGATTGCGATTTGGTACTCGTTATCGTAGGGCGCTCGATGGGTTTGGGCGTAGTTACTTTTATTAACGGTGTGGCATCTTTGACCAACACGCTAGAGACATCGCTAACAGGGGCATTAAGGGGCGTTTTTTCAAGCTCTGATGTTATTGAAAATGGATAATATAGACCCCAACAAAAAAGGGCGAAAACACATAACTTCATTAGTTTATCCATTAGTTACCCCCACTCGACTGCCATTATTTACGCCATAAAGCGATCAATAAAGGGCGTCTGATTATCACGTTTTGCAACGATTACACCATATAATTCACGGTATAAAATACCTTTAACCGTGTAGAACCAAGGTAACAGTATTGCTAGCCCTACCAATCCAACAATGATACTGATAACAGGAACTTGAGCAAACAATATGGACGATGTAATAACTAACATAGCAACGCCAAAGAAAGGTAGAAATACGCCGATAATAGGCAGTAACCGACGCCCAACGGACATCCCTGATACATAAATGGCTTTGGTTATGGACAATCGTTTCTCAACAATAAGCAGCGGTACAAACATGGCGACAATGGAAATTAACAGTCCAACCAGTACATATAGTTTAGAGCTTATACTGACAGTCACACTTATGAGCAGTGTCGCTAATATAATCAACGTACTTTGAGCCAAAAACATAAACACATGACGGAAATTGATTTGCCCACCAACAGCAAGATTAAGCCCCATCATTTCAAGGCCAACGATTAATGGAGATATCAATATATTGCTAACAAAGAACAGCCCTAGCTGCGATGGCATATCATCAACAGGATAGCCAAGTTCGCCCGTTAGATGACGTAAAACGCCTAAAATCAACAGGAATATAGTAACCACCGCTAACATGCCTTGAATGAATGGAAAGCGATATTGTTTAGACCGATGCCAACCTTCAGTTAGCACGTCGGCTACCGAGAACTTGTGTTCTCCTCTGACCGCGCCATCAACTGAACCACCGAGGTGTTCTCTATTTTCTGTACTCACAATGACTCCCTACAACTCATGACACCAAACTGTTAAACAATAACTTACCGGCTAATACAATTAATACCATCCCCATGATACGGTCAAACCACTGTCCATGTTGATAAATAAAACGGCGAATTGACTCACCACCTAATAAATACGACAAACTACAGAACCAAAGACCAGTCATTAATGCCATATAAACACCATAAAATGCTTTAACTACAATGGGCGTGTTACTATCCACCGCCACCGCAAACACTGATAGAAAAAATAATGTCGCTTTGGGGTTAAGCCCGTTAGTAACAAAGCCAATAACAAACGCCTTACCATTAGAGATACTTTTAGTCACATTAGCACTGGTCAAGGGTTCGTCTTGGCTACTACTTTTCAGTGCTGAGAAACCTAACCATAGTAAGTAACAGGCGGCCAACAGCATCAAGCCGTTAAATATCCAAGGCGTCGTCTTTATCAGTAATGCAATTCCCACCAAACAATAAGCAACATGAACAAAAATACCAATAGCAATGCCAAGACTGGTAATAAGTGCTGTTCGCCTACCGTGCTGAATACTGTGTTTGAGTACCACAGCAAAATCTGGGCCTGGGCTGGCAACGGCAAAAAAATGAACCGTAGCAATAGTCAAAAACTCCAACCAATACTGAGACATAAACGTCATTGTTTTTTATAATCCTAAATAATTGCTAAAAAATGTTGGTACTACGTCAGTTGCAGGACCATATATGCCTCGTTCAAAAACCTTTTCCCGTGCACTAGGCGCAAGATTTAACTCAACGGTATGGACCCCAAACTGGTTTGCCAAATCAACCAGTCCAGCTGCTGGGTATACATTACCAGAGGTGCCAACGGCAACAAACAAATCAGCACTATACAGTGCATTTTCAATCACTTCCATATACTTTGGCATTTCACCAAACCAAACAATATCTGGTCTCATAGGGGCAGCCGGTGAACAACAATCACACCGAATATGTGTAGCGTAATAGTCCTTTTGTTGACTGACTTTGTGGCTATTGCAACAGCGTTGATGTAATAAACTACCGTGCATGTGCAGCACATTCGTACTACCCGCTCGCTCATGTAAGTCATCTACATTCTGTGTCACAAGAGTAAGATTTACCTGATTACGTTTGGCTAATTCTGCCAATGCATAATGCGCCGCATTAGGCTTCACCGCAGGACTGCGAAGATGGCGTAATCGTTGGTTATAAAAGTCATACACTCGCTGTGGATCGCGCACAAACCCCTCAGGGGTAGCAACATCCTCTATCGGGTGATTTTCCCACAAGCCATCAGATGCTCTAAATGTTTGAATTCCAGATTGTTCAGAAATACCTGCGCCAGTAAGTACGACAATGTTGCTCGTTGAGGCTATCTTAGTATTCATTAATGTCCTCTACGATGAACCATTGCTGTAAAGCTAACTACTGACCCAGTATTCAGCATCAACGCCACGAGTAATAAAACGCTACATTACAAAATTACCGTGTTTACCCTGACATTGCTGGTAAGAGTGAAAATTATACACCAACAAAAACTCGCCAATTATATATTTTCCCCACTAATTTCAGTTTTTTACAAAATATAGTTGAATTGCTAGCCATTAACTGGTTTTATATACAGCATTGATTAATGGGAGATAAGATAATGGCTGTAGAAACACGTTACGTGGTTGTTAGAAATGGCGAGGAGTTAAAGACGTTTATGGATAAGAAACAAGCGGACCTTTATGATCAGATGCTTGATCAGGCGGATGCATTGAGCGAGCTTATTCAGCAAGGTAACCTCAAGATAGACGAGACTGCACAGGAAGAACTTGCCATATATCTGGCACAAAACAAAGAACAAGTACTTATAGCCCTAGGGGCGAAAAAGCCAGCACGCAAGAAAGTTGAGACGCCCAGCGAATAGGATTTACCCAAGCACTAAGGCATGCTTAATGCTCTAGTTACAATCCCTATTAAGTTAATCAATAGTTTACTGTAAACCATCACCGTTGACTTATTAGGGATTAATTACCAAGCTTAAGGTATATTATTAAATACCTATAACTCAAAAATCATCTTACCTGTTAAATATATATACTTTATTATATATTTTATATATACATCATATTGTTACTAATACGATAAATTGTATCAATCGTGATACATAGTGTAACAAGATGACTAATTAACATTCACTATTAGCCTTTAAATGGCTCATATTGCTGATATCCATGATTGGCACATAAAATGCTGAATGAGATAACCAGAAAATGTATAAACAATGAACTATCTCATTACCAAAGGATCAATCATGAACACACCAGTAAAAAATAAACTGAGAAAGTTGTATAAGCTATCTCAATGCGATATCCCATCGACCAATTCAGAAAATGACATTGGTATGTTAATTACTAATATCATTAACGCTATCGGTGATATACCCACAGCCGAAATCATCCTGACCCATAAAAATGGCAATACTATTTGTTTACCCCTCAAACAAGACAATGGCTCGCAATTAACACAACAACAATGCATCACATCTCTTTGCTCCGTACTTGAAAGTAATTACGTGATTGATGCGCAATACACGGATGAGATGGGCAATGTGTGGCATTACCGATGAATCGTGGCGAGTGAGCAAACAAGCTGATAATATGTCAGCATTAAAATCACAGGTAATACTTCATCATGTTAGACATTTATGCTGGGCCCGTAGCCAAAGAAAAATTACTTAATGACGGTTTTAAAGCGGACTTTTTTACTCATTTTATGGGTGCCAGCGGCGGTCCAAAGTGGTTTACCCTGTTTGGTTTAGACAAATATCTGTTTGGCGAGTTTTTTAAACATCGAAAAACAACATTAAATCTTATTGGCTCTTCTGCAGGTGCATTTAGAGCCGCGTGCTTATGCCAAAGCGACCCTGTGTCAGCAATAACAAGAATGGCATACAACTACGTTGGTACCAAATATAGTGTCAAGCCCTCGAGCCAAGAAATATCTGAAAAAGCAATGGATTTACTCGATATCACCATGGCTGATACTGGGGTTTCACAGTTACTGAATAATCCAATATTTAAAGCACATTTTTTGGTCACCCGCGCACACGGGCTAGCCAGTAAACAAAACTACACAGCCCGCTCTGCTGGCATGCTATTGGGGTTGGCCAAAAACGCGATCAATCGGGCGTCATTAGAAAGCCAGTTTAGTCGCTGTTTATTTTCCGTACCAACTAGCCATCTTAGTATTCGCGACAACAGCTTTAGCACGGAATACTACAGACTAAACGACGCTAACTTGAAACCCGCATTATTAGCCTCTGGATCCATTCCCTTATTAATGGATCCTGTGATAGATATCCCCGGTTGTCCCGTTGGTCATTATATGGATGGCGGAATACTAGATTATCACTTGGACTTTGCGTTAAAACCGACGACGGCGTTAACACTGTATCCTCATTTCAGCGACACCCTCAAGCCAGGCTGGTTTGATAAATATACCACCCGTTCAATGAATCCGGCGTACTTCTCGCACACAGTGATTTTAGCCCCAAGTAAGCAGTTTATTAGCGCCTTGCCGTTTGCAAAAATTCCGGATAGAAAGGACTTTACCCGTTTACCTTATGCCGAGCGAACGGCCTATTGGAAAACCGTATTGGACACATCAGAACAACTGGCTGAGTCACTCGATGCTATGATAAACAGCAACGTTCCACTAAAGATAAAGTCCCTGCCCTTTTAGTAGTCAAGTTTGAGTAGCGTGCGCTTTTTACTAGGAATACAACCACAGCGATACAACAAGCTATAAAGATAGCTAATATGATAGATAGCGACGGATTTTGTATACTCGTCGTTAGTAGCTAATGACTGCACAGTATCAACCTCAACAGACAATGACTCTATTATCGGCGACGGTAATGACTCAAATGTCTCTGGCTGCCATAAGAACACATGGGTGTCATGCTGATAAACGTCAAATAAGTTAGTTGTTTGGGTATACCGTCCTGCTTTCTCTCGCATACCGAGTAACATGGGAGCCTGAGATATCTGATATAAATCAGGGGCCCCACGAGACATATCCTTACTAACAAAATCGTTAATTCTTAAAAATTCTTTGCCATTGAATTTCACAAAAATCGCCGCCTTACAATCCACAAGCCCAGACAGCCGATAGGAACACACGGATGAACTTTCTAAGGTGTCCCCCTCTGACTTTCTGGTAAGGCTTAAGTGAGGTAAGTACATCGCGGCCAATAGGTGGCAAAAGCGGTATTCATGTAAGGCTTTTTGCTCGCAGTTATTACTAGCGGTTTGATTATCAGCCGTTGAGAAAACATCTCGAATTGAGCGCATTGTGGCGATGCTTCTCTTATGTTGTTTGCACAGCTGTAGTCGGTACAGTTGTTTGCTAACGTCCGTGGCAACCACTTGATAACACGCCTTCTTGATACCCAATGAAGGCACACTAATAAATAACCTTTGAGCAATGTCAATTTTGTATTGTTTCGGCCCTCCTGTGGGACGTATACACAAACCTGAGGGAGACAAATTAACGATATCAAAAGTCCCTTTGCTAAATAAATGTATATAGACAAGACAAGTATCTGCATAGAAGTACCGTAATTCACCACGTAAACTTTTTTCAGGATATTTAAGGATGGGTAAATTACACCATTTTTCTTTGGGTAAAAGCCTCTCAATAGTATGCTCAGGCTGATGTTGCATATTACTTTTTAGTGCAGCAATATCTAATGGTATGGCAGTAAGATAGATCATGCGCAATGGCATCGCTAGGTCTGTCGGTAACGGCTCACCGTTAGCCAAGACATGTAACCACCGAGCGTCGTTTCGTTTGATCTTTTCTACGTTGACCTTGAATACCATTAAACTATTATTAGCTACCCCTAAGCGCACTAATTCATTAACATCGTGGTCCAAGTCTTCGCGTACCAAAATCCTACCGGAGTTTGTAAGTGCTCTAAAATAATACATTTCTTGGGTTGGGTGAGCGCGCAGTTGTAGTCGATTAATCGTAGTTTGACAGATGTCTACTCTGCCGTCTGCAGCCAACGATTTAATCAGCTGTTGATTATTTTCATGTTGCACTACCCCAATTATCTTTGCCGTTTGCTGATCGTGTTGCACAGACATTAGAATAGGTAAAACGGATTGTGATGCACTGAGTAATTTCGCTTGTTTAAACCATGCTTGTAATTGGTTGCTTTTTTGTTTTTCCGCCAGGGGGTAGCGGCTAATACAAGCTTGAAAAAATTTTAAGAAAGTTTTTTCATGATCAACATCATGGTAACAACGCCGAAAGGTTAATGTGTTTTTTTGTGAACTGACATCTGCCACTGTATCCCGCTCAAATGTTACATTTTGACAGTGGATATCCAGTTCCTCAATGTATAAGTCCAAGGTACATTGTTTACCTAGACGAGAAGCCCCTTTAGCCATCACTTTAATTTCTATTTGGTGATACCCAAAATGCAGTATCTGATAACTTTTTGCGCCTTTAACACACTTAGCCATAGGCTTATCAATAAACAACTTAACTGTCTCTAAGTTGAGTGATACATCGTGTCTTTTACTCTCGGGCAGCTCTGCGCTGGTAACTTTCTGCCTGTTACTTTGTAGAAGATAAAACCGGTTATATAGTTGTTCGTCTAGTAGCGCCTGGCGCAGCCCTTCAGTTACTTGTCCGTGGTATATCTGTTGATAATATTTAAGCATTTGTTCACCAACGGCATCAATAATCAGTTCAACCCCATTGAAATCAACCGAAAATAACTCGCCAGTAGCAAATGCTTGCTGACTCAATGATGTATCATCTTGCTCACATAAACGCATACCTTGTTCAAATAACGTTGGTTTTAGTTCACTACTTACTGTGGATAACAGGTTATCTACTCCCTGCAAATCATTTCTCGACAAATGGAAGCAAACTTGTTCTTGTGGTGACAAATTGGCGAAATCAAACATATCTATTAAGTCCATTAATAACACATGCAGAAATAGCAGGTGTCTTCTTATTGCTGATAAAAATTAATGACAATAGGATACTGTTGTTTGCGACGGTGTTGGGTATGGCAGAAATGTAATTGTTATACAAATAACATATATTTTGATATTTCAGACAAATATATATACATATGACTCTGTCAGAAACGAAAAACGGCGAGCATCCTGCTCGCCGTTTTCCGAAAGAACTTAAACTTAATTAATTAAATTAAGCTAATGCGCCTTTTGCTGCTTCAATCAAAGCAGAAAATGCAACTTTATCATGTACTGCGATATCAGATAGGATCTTACGATCTATCTCAACAGACGCCTTTTTCAAACCGTTAATGAAACGGCTGTATGACATACCATTTTGACGCGCGGCAGCGTTAATACGTGCAATCCACAACTGACGGAATTGACGCTTACGTTGACGACGGTCACGGTAAGCATATTGACCTGCTTTAGTTACCGCTTGGGCAGCTACACGATATACACGACTACGAGCGCCGTAATAACCTTTAGCTTGCTTTAATATCTTTTTGTGACGAGCTCTCGCCACTACACCGCGTTTTACTCTTGGCATAATTCAGTCTCCTCTCTTAAACGTAAGGGATCATACGTTGGATTAACGCAGTATCCGACTTATGAACTAACTTTTTGCCACGTAAATGGCGCTTACGCTTAGAGCTCTTCTTAGTCAAAATATGACGTAGGTGAGACTGTTTGCTTTTGAAGCGGCCAGAACCCGTTTTTCTAAAACGTTTGGCTGCACCGCTAACACTTTTCATTTTAGGCATTGCTAAAACTCCGCATTGGTGAGGTATCATCTCGCAAATAAGATGTACCTAAGTTTCAAATTGTGCAGTATGGTGAACTACTGTGCAGTCAGTAATTACTTGTAAACCAGTACTACTTCTTAAGTGGTGCAAGTACCATGATCATCTGTCTACCTTCCACTCTATGAGGGAAAGATTCACAGCTGGCAATGTCTTGAAGATCCGATCTTACTCGTCTCAACAAATCAGTACCAATCTCTTGGTGTGCCATTTCACGACCGCGGAAGCGGATAGTTACTTTGGCCTTGTCTCCACCTTCTAAAAAGCGACGCAGGTTGCGCAGTTTTACCTGGTAGTCGCCAACATCAGTGCCAGGGCGAAATTTAATCTCCTTGACCTGAATTTGTTTCTGCTTTTTCTTTTGCTCTTTAAGAGACTTACTTTTTTCAAATATGAACTTACCGTAGTCCATAATTTTGCAGACAGGAGGCGCCGCGTTTGGGCTAACTTCCACAAGATCCAAATCCGCCTCAGCAGCAAGACGCAATGCTTCAGCAAGGTCAACAACCCCTACTGGCTCTCCATCTTTGCCAACTAAACGAACTTCGTTTGCTCTAATTTCTTCGTTAATACGATTCTTAGCAGAATCTTGCTTTGCGTTGTTGCCTTTAATAGCGTTCTCTCCAAATTAATTAATCTGCTTAGACTTAACATCACCGGCTAAATGTTTGGTGAAGTCCTCGATGCTCATGGTTCCTAAGTCATCTCCTCGGCGAGTTCGTACTGACACTTGACCCGATTCCATTTCTTTATCACCCACAACCAACATGTAAGGTATACGTCTAAGAGTATGCTCGCGAATTTTAAAGCCTATCTTCTCATTTCTCAAGTCCGACTTGGCTCTAAATCCACTTTCTTTCAATTTTTTTACTACTTTTTTCGAATATTCGGCCTGTTTGTCCGTAATATTGATAACCACCACTTGATTTGGCGCTAACCACGTTGGGAAAAAACCAGCGTACTCTTCGGTCAAAATACCAATAAAACGCTCAAGAGAACCCAAAACAGCCCTATGGATCATAACAGGCGTTTTACGTTCACCATCTTCAGCAACGTAAGTTGAGCCTAAACGCTCTGGCATAGAGAAATCTAATTGTATTGTTCCGCACTGCCAAGCTCGCCCTAAACAATCGTGTAAGGTAAATTCAATTTTAGGTCCGTAAAACGCACCTTCACCCGGTTGATATTCAAACTCAATACCAGCGGATGTCAAAGCATCAGCTAGGGCTAGTTCAGATTTATCCCAAATTTCATCGCTACCCACACGTTTTTCCGGACGGGTTGATAACTTAACGACAATATCATTAAAACCAAATGTACCGTATGTATCATACACCATCTTGATACAATCAGACACTTCTGCTTGCACTTGTTCATCAGTACAGAACACATGTGCATCATCTTGAGTAAACGCGCGAACACGCATCAAACCGTGCAATGCCCCAGATGGCTCATTACGGTGACAACAACCAAACTCAGCCATGCGTAATGGCAAGTCACGATAAGACTTCAATCCTTGGTTGAATATTTGTACATGGCCAGGACAATTCATTGGCTTAACGGCATAGTCACGGCTCTCAGATTCAGTGGTGAACATATTGTCCGCGTACTTATCCCAGTGCCCAGACTTCTGCCACAAACTCTTGTCCATCATTAATGGACCTTTTACTTCATCGTAATCATACTCGGCAAGTTTTTCACGCATAAAGTTTTCAAGCTGCGTGTATATCGCCCAACCATCGTTGTGCCAAAATACCATGCCTGGGGCTTCTTCCTGCCAATGAAATAAATCAAGGGCCTTACCAATACGGCGATGGTCACGTTTCTCAGCTTCTTCCAAGCGCGTCAAATAGGCTTTTAATTGCTTCTTATCTGCCCACGCGGTACCGTAAATACGCTGTAACATCTTGTTGTCACTGTCACCGCGCCAATAGGCACCCGCTACTTTCATGATTTTAAAGTGTTGACAGAACTTCATGTTAGGCACATGAGGGCCACGACACATATCAATGTATTCTTCGTGATGATATAACGCAGGTGAGTCATCTTTACTGATATTCTCATCGAGAATTTCAATCTTGTATTGTTCACCTCGAGCTTCAAACGCGTCTCGCGCTTCTTGCCAACTCACCACTTTCTTATCAACTTTGTAGCTAGTTTTCGCCAGTTGTAGCATGCGCTTTTCTAAGGCAAGTAAATCGTCTTGGGTCAACGAATGTTCCATATCAATGTCATAATAAAAGCCATTTTCAATGGTAGGCCCAATGGCCATTTTCGCGTCTGGCCACATTTGCTTAATTGCATGACCAATGAGGTGCGCACATGAATGACGAATAATTTCTAGTCCGTCGTCATCTTTAGCGGTAATGATTTCAAGTTTTGCGTCGTCTGTGATCACATCACACGCATCTACACGCTCACCGTTAACACGGCCGGCGATGGTTGCTTTAGCTAAGCCTGGACCAATGTCCATAGCGACATCTACGACAGAAACAGGATTTTCGAATTGACGTTGACTACCGTCTGGAAGAGTAATTACTGGCATGTTCATTCCTTTGCAGTGGTGACACATACGTAGTGCCACATGCGTTATTATTAATATAAAACGTTATTATTGGCCAATAAATCATATTTTTCATGGCCATATTGCGAGCGCAAACTATAACCAAGTTACTCGGTTAAATCCAATCAAATTGCATTCAATATCGTTATTTTTTCACAGTATTAACTTTTTAACTGGCTGGTTATTATAATCTGATGTTCGCCCATTCGTTTAGTCAAAAAATGTTACCAATGTCTCCGTATATTCAATGATTTGTTCTCTACGAACAGCGCATTTTATGCTTCTCATGGGGCGGCTTTTGAGTTAAATAAGCCGTGCAATAAGATCAAGGAAAATAGTTATCTAAGCCTTTGTGATGACTTTCTTTTATTCTTTTACACGATATGGCCAGTGACTGTATATTTTATGTGCAATTACTCGCAAAAATGTTCATTTGTACCATAATGATATTGGTTTAATTAACTTGGAAAAAATATCATGTGGGGCGCAATTCATCAGCGGATCAGTGACTACTTGAAACAACCCTATGAAAATACCCAGTGTAAAGCGGTTGCTGGAGGTGACAGCCACCAATCGTATGTGATAGATAATGGGATTAATTCATTTTTTATTAAAATCAATGAGAAAATTGCCCTACAACAATTTGAAGCAGAAGTTGATAGCCTAAATCACCTGAGTAAACAGCCGGGCGTAAGAGTACCTCAAGTAATTGATTACGGAATACTGGGTAATCACAGTTTTTTGATCCTTGAATACATTCCATTGGTTGCCCTTGGGGAGACTGAGTGGTGCGCCATCGGCGAAATGGTAGCCGCACTTCACTCAACCGAGCCACAGGCCATGTATGGTTGGCAACAAGACAACTTTATTGCAACAACTCCTCAAGCCAACAGTTGGCATGCCAAGTGGTCCACCTTTTTTAACCAACAACGCATTGGTTGCTTATTAGAAGAGCTCAATTGGAAGGGCTATCTGAGTTGCAATACCGACGCCATTTTGCATCATATTGGCATGACAATGAAACACCATCAACCGACTCCAAGACTACTCCATGGCGATTTATGGGTTGGTAACATTGGTCACGGTAACGGCCATGCCTGCCTGTTCGATCCCGCAATATATTATGGCGATAGAGAAGTAGACATCGCCATGACCGAACTTTATGGACGCTTACCAAAACCATTTTATGATGCCTACACCCATCATTTATCCCTTGACCAGGATTACGAGTTCCGCAAACCTATATACCAGCTATATCCCTTACTCAATCAAGCATTATTATTTGGTGGGCACTACATAAAGGCAGCTAAAGATATTATCAATGGCTTTGACGTTCACTAAACGATAAAGCCATTGCGGTATTTACTCGTCAGCTATAAAACCATTATTCTCTGTTTTGTAAAATTAACTCTGGTTACTAAAGACGTAACAGAGTTCCTTGGCTATACTCATAATTAGTTCAAGATTATTGAACTAACGGAATGACCATTCACTGCCCTCCGCGAGGTGAATTATGGAAACACAAGTCAAACGCATTGTCTGTCCTAATTGTGGCCACCACATGCACGTTATATTAGACGCTAGCAACGGTGACCAAGATTACTATGAAGACTGCACAAACTGCTGTAATAGCATTCATTTAAACTTGCACATCAATGAAATGCAAAGTAAATTGGAATTAAACGTAAGTACTGACGACGAGCAGTACTATTAACTAGGAGCTCATGAAATTTTGTTTTGGAATTCTACTGTTACTCCTATTGAGCGGATGTAGAAATGATACGTTAACCCACAGCGTCAAGGACTACCAACGTCGCGTGGCTCGGATTTTGGACACAGAACCACCCGAGCCCGTCACGATATCTCTTCCCCCATTACCCGCTAAAAAACACCTTCGCCAAAAAATTCCTGAGACCAACATTGCGCTTCGTGAATTTTATGATCTGGATAAATGTTACATCAAACCTATAATCGCTAAACGCAATACCAGTCTGGGTAAATTACAAACCCCGTCACAACGGCTTTTATATGAACACGAATTGCTAAGCGCATTGAGCGATTGCCTCCCCCTTTACGAGAAAGGCACGGCGATACACAATATTACTGAACAAAAACGTCAACAGTATCCGCTCGTATGGGCGAACCTAATGACCCAAAGTGAAGAAATACGCAGTTTTTTTGCCGCGCCACGCAGTGGTATTGAAGGTAACGGCAGCGACGGATTAGCCCAAGTGACCCCCGTATTGCGTCTGTTAGACAGCCTAGCCTCATACACAACCGTTGAAGATATGGAGCTAGAACTACAGTTACAGCAATTAGCGCAATATCCACTACTCAGCCAAATGACTTATAGCCAGCGTTACTTGAGGGATAATTTAAACCAAACACAGCAATGGTTAGTAACTAATCAATCCCGCTTAAAGTGCCATACTGAAAGGCCTGATAAAACCAAGTTGCGCTACTTACAGAACGTATTTAACCGTTACTTTATTGGCCAGATTCAACCCCTAGCCAGTGAACTCAATCGTTATCACTACACTCTGTCACCGTTATTACAAGCGCTATCAAAGCAGCCAAGCTTACCCACAGAATTTGTTGCTTACATAGAAAATTACCACCATGGATTCAACGATTACAAAACCGCCATGGCGAGTCATATTGGCTATTGGCAGTCACTTTATCAAAGCTGTAACATCACCCCAGGTAAACCAGCCACTCCAATCCCTAGCTAAGGCACGCGCCACCTGCCGTTTTACTATTTAATTTTGATAAAAGCAGTAGCTACAATATCAAAAATAGAAAAAGGTGGCATAAGCACCACCTCTCACATCATGTCACATTAATCAAAGATACCAATCCAACTGCAGATACAGCCGTTTTATACCACCATTAGAACGGCATGGGATATTTGCGTAGTACCGCAGAGATTTGTTTCAGTGCATCATCAGACAAGGACATGTTAAAGGCCGCAATATTTTCTTTCAGCTGACTCATACTCGTGGCGCCGATAATAGTGGAGGCAACCCCATGCACCTGTTGACACCAAGCCAGGGCCAACTGAGAAGGAGACATGTTGTGCTCAGCGGCAATACCCACATACTCAGTAACAGCGGCTTCCGCTTCGGGGGTATTTCTAAACAACCCCATGCGTTGACTAATAGTCCAGCGAGAGCCCTCTGGACGAGCGCCGTTTAAGTACTTGCCACTTAGTGCGCCACCGGCTAACGGTGACCAAGGCAAGAACGCAATATCCTCTTGCACACAGGTTTCAACCAAATACGGCCAGTCTTTTGCGTGTAAAAGATTAAACTCGTTTTGAATAGACACCATGCGTGGCAGGCTGTGTTTTTCACTGAGATTAAGATACTGGGTAATGCCCCACGGCGTATCGTCAGATAACCCACAGTAGCGAATTTTACCCGCCTTCACACAGTCTTGTAAGGCTTGTAAGATGGATAAGAAAGACGCTATCTCTTGCTCTCGGTTTGGCCTATCAAATTGAATATGATTTAAGTTGTGCATACCAAAGTGTGGATGGGCGCGATTTGGCCAATGCAGTTGATACAAATCAATGTAGTCAGTATTTAGACGAGCTAACGAATCATCTACTGACTTGATAATACTCTCACCCGTAATAAAGCCACCGTCACGGATCCACTCAACACCTTTACCAGCAATCTTGGTTGCTAAGATCCATTCTTTACGTCGCTCTGGGTTGCGGCTCAACCAATCCCCAATGATTTTCTCCGTTGCACCATAACGCTCCCTAGATGGAGGAACAGAATACATTTCTGCCGTATCAATAAAGTTTATGCCCTGTGCAAGGGAATACTCCATCTGCTCATCAGCTTGTTGTTGGTTGTTTTGCAGTCCCCACGTCATCGTGCCCAAGCACACATCAGAAACATCAACACCACTTGATCCCAGTTTATTATATTTCATTACATTCCTTAATATTCACCAATCCGCGGTCACTACAGAAAACGGACACATCAATGCTCTGCACAACAATACGCAACACGTACAGCAACGATCATCCTGCCAGTGTAGCAATCGTCTTGGAATAAAGGAATAACATCAATGAAAACTGAAGATAAACTATGTTTAGCCTGGCATAAAATACCTAACCCGTTGACCAAAAAAAAAGCCACCCATAAGGGTGGCATAAACAATCATAAACATCATGATTTCATGGGGGTGCTTAAATCTTCTCTAACGCTTGTTCAACGTCAGCAATAATATCTTCAATGTGCTCAATACCTACTGAGATACGAACCAAGTCACGGCTAACACCGGCAGCAGCAAGTTCTTCGTCGTTTAATTGACGGTGAGTAGTAGACGCGGGATGACAGGCGAGTGACTTAGCATCACCAATGTTAACCAAGCGCAAAATCATTTGCAGACTATCAATAAACTTAGCGCCGGCTTCAATACCACCCGTAATACCAAAACTCAAAATACCAGAGGCTTTGCCGCCAGTAATCTTTTGCGCAGTTTCATTGTATTCACTGTCATTCAACCCGGCGTAATTGACCCACTCCACCTTGTCATGAGATTGCAAATACGCAGCTAGCTTCTCAGCGTTTTCACAATGACGGTCCATACGAAGAACCAAGGTCTCTAAACCCTGTAAAATATTAAACGCATTGGTGGGTGATATAGCAGCGCCCGTATTACGCAACGGCACAACACGACAACGGCCAATATAAGCAGCGGGACCTAAGGCTTCGGTGTATACCACCCCGTGATAAGACGGATCAGGTGTATTCAACTCAGGGAAACGCTCGGCATTACCGGCCCAGTCAAACTTGCCAGAATCAACAATTATGCCACCAACAGACGTGCCGTGACCACCAATGTACTTAGTCAATGAATGCACTACAATATCTGCACCGTGTTCAAATGGACGGCACAAATAAGGTGTAGCCACGGTATTATCAACAATGACTGGCACACCGTGCTTGTGGGCAATTTCTGATAATTTAGCAATATCGACAATGTTGCCCGCAGGATTACCAATTGACTCACAGAAAATGGCTTTGGTTTTACTATCAATTGCCGCTTCAAACCCATCGTAATCATCATGGGACACAAACCGCACATCCACGCCTTGACGTGGCAAAGTATGAGCAAACAGATTGTAAGTACCACCGTACAATTGACTGATACTCACAATGTTGTCGCCAACACTCGTAATCGCTTGGATAGAATAGGAAATAGCTGCCATACCTGATGCTAATGCCAATCCTGCAATACCACCTTCTAGTGCAGCAACCCGCTGCTCTAATACGTCCGTGGTTGGATTCATGATACGCGTGTATATGTTACCCGGCACTTTCAAATCAAACAGGTCCGCACCGTGTTGCGTGTCGTCAAAAGTGTATGAGGTGGTTTGATAAATAGGCACAGCAGCGGCTTTGGTTGTAGACTCAGACTCATAACCGTGGTGTAACGCAATAGATTCAGGTTTCATGGTGCTCTCCTTAACAATATTCAATAATGGGTCATGCTTTTCATTAATCACCGACGAGACGCGATCTCACGTGTGATTCGTGTGGTAACACACAACGCTAACAACTCCAAGATATACATCTAGACGTCTAAACGCAAATTAAAACATAAAAAATATATATTCCTGTTTTGAGTTGTATATACGATTTAGAAATAAAGATAATCTAATAACAACCAAAAATGTAGAATATATCTTTCATCAGAATAGAAAATTCAGTATTTTTGTCATAGTGGGATCCTTCCCCTAGAAAAGAAATATAGTAGTGAACGGGTAAACAACACTAAATCACAGAACAACACAACCGTTACGTTTGATGGACAGCATCATTGTATTCACTGCACATCCGCGCGATAGAAATATACTTTAACCGACTAATTACCAATGATTTCACGTGACATGTGCAGCTACTTTTATAAAACTGAACAGATAATAAGCAAACAAACCACAAGAGTTAAAAAAGCCCTTGCACTCCCCCACGGGCATGGCTATGATACACACCTGTTCGCGGCCTAGCGTTCAGCAGTACCAGTACAACCGTAGCTCAGCTGGTTAGAGCACCACCTTGACATGGTGGGGGTC
>JBELHI010000022.1:0-30583 GCA_042091475.1 Alteromonadaceae bacterium | reverse complement strand
ATGAATCAATTGATCCACGGGCCAACCCATGCATTAAAGCAGGCAAGCTCAGATCAGCATAGTGCGTCATTTTCTTTGCTTAGTCGAGCATTGGGTCTAGATACACACGAAACGCAACATAAGAAGTAGGAAAAGAATGAAACAGTCGGTATTACACAAATTAGAATCTTTGATAGAGCGTTTTGAAGAAGTTCAGGTGTTATTGGGTGAGCCAGAGATTATTTCTGATCAAGAAAAATTTAGAAATTTGTCAAAAGAGTATTCTCAACTGGAGTCTGTTGTTGTCTGTTTTAGATCCTATCAAGCCGCATTAGAAGACAAAGCTGCAGCCGAAGAGATGAGTAAAGAAGATGATGCTGAGATGCGTGAAATGGCGCAAGAAGAGATTAAGCAGGCCAAGCAAAGCATTGTTGAACTTGAGAGTGAGTTACAAATTTTACTGCTACCTAAAGATCCTAATGATGCCCATAACTGCTTCCTAGAAATCCGTGCTGGTGCTGGCGGTGATGAAGCTGCCATTTTTGCAGGTGACCTGTTCCGTATGTACAGTCGTTATGCAGAAAATCAAGGCTGGCGTTTACAAGTGGTAAATACCAACGAGGGCGAGCACGGCGGCTATAAAGAAGTGATTGCCAATGTGTCTGGTGATGGCGCCTATGGCATTATGAAATTTGAATCTGGCGGTCACCGAGTACAGCGTGTGCCGGAAACTGAGTCTCAAGGTAGGATCCATACCTCAGCCTGTACTGTTGCGGTGTTACCTGAAATTCCAGAATCTGAAGCTATTGAAGTAAATACAGGAGATCTGAGGGTAGATACCTATCGCGCCAGCGGTGCCGGTGGTCAGCACGTTAACAAAACAGACTCAGCAATCCGTCTTACTCACTTGCCAACGGGCATTGTGGTTGAGTGTCAAGATGAGCGTTCGCAGCATAAGAACCGTGCCAAGGCAATGTCAGTATTACAGGCCAGGCTAAATAATCTTGAACAAGAAAAACGTCAGGCAGAAGAAGCCACCACTCGTCGTAACTTGGTGGGTAGTGGTGATAGGTCTGAGCGTATTAGGACCTATAATTATCCTCAAGGCCGGGTAACTGACCATCGAATCAATTTGACCTTATATCGTTTGGACGACGTGGTTGAAGGTAATTTGAGTGTGTTACTTGACCCAATATTGCAAGAACATCAAGCGGATATGTTAGCGTCTTTATCTGATGATTAAGGGCTAATATGCAGGCATCGATGACGATTATTTCTGCCCAGCAATGGGGGCGGCAGCAATTGGCTACTTCACCGTCGCCGGCTGATGATGTCCGGCGCTTGTTGTGTCATGTGTTACAGCAATCAGTGTCTTATCTGATGACCTGGCCTGAAAGACTTCTCACTGAATCCCAGTGGCACTGTTATCAACATCTCATTACTCAGCGAGTGACTGGGCGCCCGGTGGCTTACCTCACGGGTGAACAGGGATTTTGGGATCTCACATTGGAAGTCTCTGCTGATACTCTCATTCCCCGCAGTGAATCAGAATTGTTGGTTGAGCTGATATTAGACAAGATTAATGGTAATAAATCAGACATTCTAGATTTAGGCACGGGTACGGGGGCCATTGCACTGGCTATTGCTAGTGGTTGCAGTGCAAGTTGTGTTACCGGCGTAGATTTTAAACAACGTATCGTGGACCTGGCGAAACGCAATGCCAAGCGCAATGGCGTTACCAATTGCGATTTTATTGTCAGCAATTGGTTTCAGTCTGTTCCGGCTAAGCAATACCAAGTGATAGTTTCAAATCCTCCCTATGTTGAACCGGATAGCCCCTATCTGCAACAAGGTGATTTACGTCACGAGCCACTGTCGGCACTTACCGCAGCAGATAATGGCCTAGCGGATATAAAAACTATTATTAGTCAAGCCCGTGATTACCTCAGTGAAGACGGATGGTTATACATTGAACACGGTTACCAGCAAAAATCGGTAATACGAGCCTTGTTTTCTGAGGCTGGCTTCAAACATATTGAATGTGTCAAAGATTACGCAGGGCTAGACCGAATCACCTTAGCACAATGGCAGCCTAAATAAGACCGGGACGTATTGTAATTACTAGCATTAACAGTTACTCTCGTCGGGTTAATTTTTATTATAACTAATAACATGTAGAGCGACTCGATAATCGCCGTGTAGATACCGATGTGTTACCTCGCTAGCCTACCACTCTAATGCCTACATACAGTTATTCTTACGCGATCAGCAACATGTTGGCGCGGTTACAATGACAACATGTTCACTGTAGGAGGTGCTATTTATGTCAAACCCATTAATCACCAGTGAAACCGTTACCTTTGGTCTGCTTGCGGCAATTTTAGGTCTGGTTTTCTACTCATCGCAAAGCCGTTTAGGGATCTTCCGTAAGTTCTATCAATATGTGCCAGCATTGCTCTTGTGCTACTTCATTCCTTCTCTATTTACCACCTTTAATATTGTTTCTACAGAGGTTGCTGACTCTTTGTACAAGGTCGCTAAACTATACTTTTTGCCAACCTGCTTGGTGTTATTGACACTGAATATTGACTTTAAAAGCATTGCAGGCTTAGGCCCCAAAGCAGTGATTATGTTTTTTACCGGCACCGTCGGTATTATGATTGGTGGACCCATCGCCTTGTTGATCACTGCGTGGATATTCCCAGAATCAATGGCAGGTCAAGGCCCTGAGGCCGTTTGGCGTGGTTTGGCAACATTGGCCGGTTCGTGGATTGGTGGTGGTGCCAATCAGGCTGCAATGAAAGAAGTGTTTGGTGTTGGGGACGCTATCTTCTCTACCCTTATTACGGTCGACATTGTGGTGGCTAATTTTTGGATGGCGATCTTACTTTATATGGCCTCCAAGCATAAAAAAATTGATGCTAAAGTTGGCGCCGACACATCAGGCATTGAAGCATTGCGAATTAGAGTAGAGAAATTTGAACGGGAAAATAGCCGTATTCCCAGTTTACATGATTTGATGTATGTCATTGCCTTTGGTTTCGGTGTGTGTGGTTTAGCGCATTTTGCAGCGGAATTAATCACGCCTTGGATGAAATTGAATGTGCCGTGGGGGGAGCAGTACAGCTTGCACTCACCTTTTCTATGGTTAGTGTTAGTTGCCACCACCGTTGGGGTGGCTGCCTCATTTACCCGCGCCCGCTCGTTGGAATCTGTTGGCGCTTCAAAAGTTGGCTCTGTATGCCTGTATTTCTTAGTTGCAACTATTGGATTGCACATGGACATAACGCGTATAATAGAAACCCCTAAATTTTTATTACTTGGTGTTATATGGATGGCGGTACACGCATCCTTGATGCTGATTGTTGCGCGCCTTATTAAGGCGCCAGTATTTTATATGGCTGTAGGTAGTCAAGCTAACGTTGGCGCCGCCGCATCTGCACCTGTAGTTGCCGCTGCTTTTCACCCTGCGTTAGCGCCAGTTGGCGTATTATTAGCTATATTAGGCTATGCGTTAGGTACCTACATGGCCTATCTTTGTGGCATTATTATGAGTGGAGTTCCAGTTTAATGAAAAATCTTCAAACAATATCTGTGGCGGGCGTTGATGTCGCTAATGACAAACCGTTTACCCTATTTGGTGGCATGAATGTGCTTGAATCCCGTGATCTTGCGATGCAAATTGCTGAGCATTATGTAAAGGTTACTGAAAAATTGGGTATCCCTTATGTATTTAAAGCGTCTTTTGATAAGGCTAACCGTTCATCGGTGAATTCATATCGTGGACCTGGTATGGAGGAAGGCCTCAAAATTTTTGAGGAAATTAAACGCACCTTTAATGTTCCGATTATTACTGACGTTCACGAATGCCACCAAGCCGCCCCTGTGGCAGAGGTTGTGGATGTTATTCAATTACCTGCATTTTTAGCTCGACAGACAGATCTGGTTGTTGCCATGGCTAAAACAAATGCAGTTATAAATGTGAAAAAACCACAGTTTTTAGCTGCTCATGAAATGCGCCACATTATCACCAAATTCCTAGAAGCAGGTAATGACAAAATTATTCTATGTGAACGTGGCTCTTGCTACGGCTACAACAACCTAGTCGTTGATATGTTGGCCATGGATGAGATGAAGGCATATGCCCCAGTGATTTTTGACGCGACTCATGCGTTACAAAAGCCGGGTGGCCGTTCTGATTCGGCTGATGGTCGTCGTGCGCAGGCAGCACAATTGGCAAGAAGTGGTATGGCTTTGGGTCTTGCAGGGTTATTCATTGAAGCTCATCCTGATCCAAATGTGGCCCGATGTGACGGTCCTTGTGCTTTACCATTGGATAAGCTAGAAGGATATTTGCAACAAATGGTTCAACTAGATGAACTAGTGAAATCGATGCCGCCGTTGGACACTAGCGCTCAGTAGCGCTCAGTTGCGGAGATAACAGATGAATCGTCGCTTGCCACCGCTAAATGGGTTGAAGGTATTTGAGGCAGCCGCGCGGCAGCTTAGTTTTACCCGTGCAGCAGAGGAACTATTCGTTACTCAAGCGGCGGTGAGCCATCAGATAAAAGGTCTTGAAGAATTTCTCGGTATAAAGCTATTTCGACGCCGTAACCGCACTCTGTTGCTGACGGAAGAAGGTCAGAGCTATTATTTAGAAATTAAAGATATTTTCACTAATATCAATGATGCAACAGAGCGCTTGCTGGCACGCAGTGAAAAAGGTGTCATCACGGTTGCAGTCCCAACAACCTTTGCAGTGCAATGGTTAGTACCGAGAATAAGTCGTTTTAGTACGGACCATCCTGACATAGACGTGCGCATTACCGCCGTTGATTTTGATGAGAATTTCTTAACCGATGAAATCGATGTGGCGGTATACTATGGTAAAGGCCGTTGGTCTGGCGTGGATGCCTCTAAGCTGCATACTGAGTACCTGACTCCTGTCTGTTCTCCTAATTTGATGTCAGGTGAAAAACCTCTGCTGAAACAGGAGGATTTACGTCATCACAATTTATTACATGACGGCTCTCGGCAAGCATGGAAAGCTTGGGTTAAAGATTATCAACTGCGCCCAGTTAATGTCAATCAGGGGCCCATTTTTAGCCATTCAATGCTGGTTATGCAAGCCGCCGTATTAGGTCAAGGTATCGCTCTTGCTCACAGTGTTCTGGCGCGCCCAGAAATAGAAGCAGGCCGCTTGGTAAGGCCGTTTCAAGAACGTCAGATATCGCGCAGTGCTTATTATGTGATCAGTGACCAATCACAGACTGATATTGGTAAAATTAACGCTTTCAAAGAATGGATCCTCGCCTTAGTAAAAGAAGAGCAAGCCCATGAATATCATATCTAGTTCAGTCACCAAGCCAATCGCTGAATTAATCCTTGCTCATGGTGCTGGTGCTGGCTGTAACAGCGAGTTTATGTTGGATATGACCGCTTTGCTGACGGCGCAAAGTATAAGGGTACATCGCTTCAATTTTTCTTATATGCAACGTATTGAAGACGAAAATAGACGTCGTCCACCATCAAAAATAACGGTGTTGGAAGATGAATTCTTGTCAGTGATTGAACAGGTAAGTCATCAACAACAAGCCCCCATATGGCTTGGAGGTAAGTCAATGGGCGGCCGAGTGGCGAGTATGATTGTGCAACAAAGTGCTGCGGTGGGTGCGATATGTTTGGGCTACCCATTTCACCCGCCGGGTAAACCCGACAAACTGAGGGTGGCGCATTTACCGGATTTAATGAAGCCTTGCTTGATTGTTCAGGGCGAACGAGACACGTTTGGCAACGCCTCGGAAATATTAGGTTATGATTTGCCCTCATCAATAACGGTTGAATGTTTGACTGATGGTGATCACAGTTTAAAGCCGAGAAAGTCATCGGGTATTACCCATGCTCAACACCTGCAGTATGGGGCGACGCTGATTAAAGACTTCATACGGAGCAATGTAAAATGATGCGTTTTTGGTTAGTTGTTGGTAGTAGTTTAGGGGCTCTATCAGTTATTTTAGGGGCATTTGGCGCCCATAGTTTAGCTAAACAATTAGATAGCCGCTCCCTTGAGACCTTTCACACCGCTGTTGATTATCAGTTTATTCACGTGTTTGTTATCTTGTTTATTGCTTTATTAGGCGCAGTGAAGACTGATATGACGCGCTCACTAAATCAGGCTGCTTGGCTATTTTTTAGCGGTATCATGCTGTTTAGCGGTAGTTTGTATGCATGGTTGTGGTTGGAACAGACCTGGTTAGTCATGTTGACCCCCTTGGGTGGTACTGTACTGGTATCAGCGTGGGTATATTTGGGTATTATCTTTTTGAAGGAATTTAAATGACAGGTATTTTAGCCTATTGCCGTGCGGGTTTTGAGACTGATCTGGCCAATGAATTGCAGGCCAAAGCAGCTGAATGCGGCGTATTTGGCTATGTTAAGACTAAAAAAAACAGTGGTTTTGTGCTGTTTCATTGTTATCAAGCATCTGACTGTGAAACCTTCGTAAAATCGGTCTCTTTAAGCCAAGTCATGTTTGCTCGGCAATGGTTTATATTAATTGCTGAAGTGACTGAACTACCCCTTGATGATCGTATTTCACCACTGCTAATTGCCTTACACTCGGTACCCCAATGTGGTGAGTTGAGGGTAGAGTATGCCGACACGACTGAGGGCAGGGAGTTGTCTAAGTTTTGTCGCAAGTTCAGTGTGCCCTTGCGGCAAGCACTTCGCGGCAAAGGATTGTTGAGTAAAAAAGAAGATAATCGCAAGCCATTATTAATGGCGTTCTTAACTGACAATCAGACGGCTTATGTGGGATATATCCCGACAGCTAATGCGTCTGCTCATCCCTTGGGTATATTACGCCTAAAATTTCCTGCTAAGGCGCCCAGTCGTTCAACCTTAAAACTCGACGAAGCAATCCAAGTGTTTATGTCAAAATCACAGCAGGAGCAAAGGCTTCAGCCGAGTATGGTGGCGGTGGATCTTGGTGCTTGTCCTGGCGGATGGACCTATCAACTGGTGCAGCGCGGCTTATTCGTGCAATCGGTTGATAATGGCGCCATGGACGCTGAATTAATGGATACTGGACAAGTAAGGTACTTTGCAGAGGATGGTTTCAAATACGTGCCAAAGAAAAAGAATGTGACTTGGTTGGTATGTGACATGATTGAACAACCTCAGCGAGTGGCATCATTGATGGCTAAGTGGGTTATTAATGGCTGGGCTAAAGAATTAATATTCAACCTCAAATTACCCATGAAGAAACGCTATGAGTGCGTTTTAGAGTGTCTTGAAGAGATAAAAGAGCAGCTGAAAAATCAACAACTAGGTTTTGAGTTGCAAGTAAAGCACCTTTACCACAATCGAGAAGAAGTGACGGTTTACTTGCGTGTCATTAACTAGAAATTACCCTTGCAGATAGTCTAGGTTATAGTTCTTTTGCAAGGTTAATTTGTCGTTTTAACTGTACGATTCTGGCGTTTATTCGTTGCATTTCAAGGGTGTTATTTGATTGTAGTGCTACGTTGTAGGCTTTGTGTAAGGCATCAACCCCCATTTTATAGGCGCCCATTAGGCTGTATAATTCTGCTTTCTCTTGATTTAGGTCCATTGCTTGATTGGATTTCTGATAGCCTTCAACCAGTAATTCACGAGCAAGCACATCGTTAGGCTGGTCGAGTGTGAAGTCTCTTAATAGCTGAATAGCAGCGGTAAAATTTTTATTTTGTAGCAGCACATTGGCCATGTTGAGCACTAATACACGGTTGTTGGGTCTCTGTTTTAGCTGCGTTTTCAACATTTGCACGGCGTAGTCGTAGTTTTTTTGTGCAATGGCGATGTCAGACGCGGTATCAATGTAAAATAAGTTTCGCGCATCTCTAAACCTTAATTGGGCTATCTGCGTGTGGGCTTTTTCAAATTGATTATTTTCAAAATAAGCTAACGCTAAACCGTACCGATACGCCGCAACTGTTGGTTGTTTTTTACTTTTATCTCGATAATATTCAATCCAATCAGTATCTCCTTGGTAGCGCACGTTGATACGCGCTTTGGTGAGTTGAAAAAGTAATTCGTCACCGCCGATATAACGCCCTTGGTTACTGTATCGACTGCGTGAGTCAGCTACTCTATCCAAGGCCATAGGGTGGGTTTGAAGATAACCCAGTATTTTTGAGTTGTATCGGTTTTTTTCGGCGAGCTTGGCAAAGAAAGTACTTGCGGCCCTTGGATCATAGGGCGAACGTTGAATAATATTCATGCCTACGCGGTCGGCTTCTTTTTCATTTTTACGGGTGTGATTAATTTGCATCTGACTGGCAATACCCATATTACCCATAATTGCCGCCATACCGGCTTGCGGATTGGCGACAGCGAGAGCGATACTTGCGAGTAAGCTCGCTATTCTGACTTCTGAACCTTGTTGTTGTGACTCCATTCTGCGGGCTAGGTGCCTTTGTGTAACGTGAGCTATCTCGTGAGCGAGCACTGAGGCCAGCTCACTTTCATTGTCTGCGGCTGCCACCAATCCAGTATTAATACCAATATGACCGCCATAAAAGGCAAAGGCATTAATTTGTGGGTTTTTAACAAAAAAGAATGTGAATGGGAATCGCACGTCATCAGACAGTACCACGAGTCTGTTACCTACATCTTGCAGATAATCCTGTAACACAGGATCAAATAATACGCCCCCGTGACCACGAATCTGCCGCATCAATTGGTCACCTATCATCATCTCTTTATCAATAGTGAGGGCAGTAATACCTGCGGTACCAATGTCTGGTAGCTTATCACTGGCGGTCTTGCCTTGTTGGGCGTGGCTAACCAGCATAAAATTTAATATGACTATGAATAATAAGAATCTGCTCATGGTGTTCCAATAATGGTAAAACTGAGGGTTAGACACATAATGTCACTGTGGTTCCCTAGGTTCTCGGCATTTAGTTATACCCAGTAAATTTTTGATTGTATAGTATAGCTGTAGATTTATCCTAATCAATTAACACGATGTATTGTCGGCACGGTGTGACCCCCTCTCTTCGTTAACCCTGGGGGCATGGTCACTGTGGTTTGCGATAGGGAAACACCAACAATTAGTTATACAACATCATTAACTTAATGATATCGTATATTATCCCTGACCGCTTCCGTGTCATCACGCTAACTTTTGATTAATAACGGTTGGTAATGCACGATAAAACAACAAAAGGATTATTATGTTACGTTTGTTCAAGGCCTGGTACAACAGGAAGTTTTCCGACCCCGATGCGGCAGTATTATTAGGTTTACTCATTTTCTCTAGCGTTTTTTTGATGGTGTGGGGAGATATGTTGGCACCGGTATTGGTCGCCATAGTGTTAAGTTACCTGTTAGACTGGCCAGTATCCCAACTTCAGCAAAGGGGGATGAGCCGTTCACTCGGGACGTCCCTCGCACTCGTTGTTTTTGCAGGATTCAGTGCCTGGTTCTTTATTGTTTTGTTACCTGCTGTCTGGAGTCAGTCAAGTCGGCTAGCACAAGAAGTACCGCAAGTGTGGTCGCAATTACAACAGTGGCTATTGATGCTGCCGGAAAAATATCCAGGTTATGTCGAGTCGGGTCAAATTCAATCATTATTAAGCTCCTTAAGTGGCCAGATTTTGTCTGTGGGTGAGTATGCTTTGTCTGTGTCGTTGTCGTCTTTATTTTCAGTCGCAGCCCTGTTGTTATATTTTATCCTTGTGCCGTTAATGATGTTTTTCATGCTAAAAGATAAGAATGAACTACTTTCCCATGTGAGCGGCCTGTTGCCTAAAGAGCGCAGAATGATCAATAAGGTTGGCAACGAAATGAATGGCCAAATCACCAATTATATTCGCGGTAAAGTCATTGAAATTTTGGTGGTTGGCAGTGTTTCCGTGGTGGCGTTCTGGTTACTAGATTTACGTTACGCTTTGCTGTTGGGCATGTTAGTGGGGGTGTCAGTATTAATACCCTACGTTGGTGCGGCCATAGTGACTATTCCGGTGTTAGTGGTGGCAGCAACCCAATGGGGGATAACGAGTGAATTCTGGTATGTTTTTATTGCTTACAGCATCATACAAGCCTTGGACGGAAACTTATTAGTGCCTATATTATTCTCTGAAGCGGTCAGTTTGCATCCGCTATATATTATTATTGCGGTATTATTCTTTGGCGGTATTTGGGGATTCTGGGGGGTGTTTTTTGCAATCCCACTGGCAACATTAGTTAAAGCGGTTTTGAGTGCTTGGGATGATGATAGCGACAACCAAGCTGTAGTTGAAGCTGAGTAATACAACGGGTAAATGAGTAAAAAACAACTGATTTAGTCGGCTATGGATTTAGTAACTGCCACCCTAGCTGCAGTTGCTAAACTAACGTGCGTAATTTAGCGCCCGACTGAATCGGGCGCATCATAACTAGCCTTGATTTAACACGTCTAGTACCACTTGGTGGTGGTCTTTGGTTTTGAACTTATCAAAGACATGGGCTACCCGCCCATTTTCATCAATTAAGAAACTAATTCGATGGATGCCGTCATATTCTTTGCCCATGAATTTTTTTAATCCCCACACGCCAAAGATATCCGCCACTGCATGGTCCTCATCCGACAAAAGATGAAAGTTGAGTTCGTCACGCTCAGTAAATTTTGTCAAACGCTTAACTGCGTCTGGGCTAATGCCAAGTACCACCACGTTATGCTGCTCTAATTGTGCTTTAATGTCGCGCAAGTTTTGTGCTTGCACTGTACAGCCTGGCGTCATCGCTTTGGGATAAAAGTAAATAAGTACTTTCTGACCGCGTAACTGACTCAGTTGAATCATGTTGTTGTGTTGATTTTCTAGGGTAAAGTCGATGACTTCGGTTCCTTTTGCTAAAAATTCCATGCTAGCCTCATTCTGTTGATAGACGGATATGTCCAATTAAATTGTAGGTACTTAAAATATCGTCGAGTTGCTGATTGGTTATGTCGATACTGATGTTGTGGTCAGTTTGGATCAACATAGACAGCTTCATCATTTTCGCATTACTTTGCTTTTCTTCAAACTGATTGACCTGACAATCCAACACAGCGAACTCTGCTTGTCGAAAAAATTCAATAATTATGGGTAATGCACGGTGATCATACATACCGGCAATGTCCACCTGCAGCTCTGTTGCGTTATCAGGCACCTCTGCGCTGGTCGCACGGCGGATAATACAAGACAGCTTACACTGTTGGGCATAGCTATTTAACTTGTGTTGTATGGCCATTAAAATATCGTTACTACCTTCTATGATTAGGTGCATACTGATGTCGCCACCTATGCCGTCGTACTCACTGTGGATAATGTTTACGGGGTGCTCTGTGAACAGCGAAAATAAATCTGAAAGCGTATTTGTGTTGCCTTGGCCTGCCAAGTGAATCATTAATTGCTGCATGTTTTTATTACTTTTGTATTGAGTCTTCATATCATAGCAAAAAACAATTTATATTTTTATTGCTTGATTGCTTGTTTTTACGCGTCTGGCTGATTACCATTAGGCTCCCCACTGTTTCTGCAGGAGAAGTCATGTTTACTGGTAGTATTGTTGCTTTGGTAACGCCAATGTCGTCGTCAGGCGATATTGATTATGCGTCTTTGCGCCGTTTAGTTGAATTTCATATTAAACAAGGCACCAAGGCAATCGTTGCTGTTGGCACAACCGGTGAATCACCTACCTTACCCATTGATGAACATGTCAACGTCGTCGCTAAAGTGGTTGAGTACAGTGCAGGACGAATTGCAGTTATCGCTGGCAGCGGAGCTAACTCAACGGCAGAAGCACTGGAACTTGGAGCGCGTTGTGAGGCCGTTGGCGTCGATGGTTTATTGAGTGTTGTACCTTATTATAACAAACCTCAAGAACGTGGACTCGTTGCCCATTTTAACGCTATTGCCAACGCTAGTCGGGTTCCGGTTATTCTCTATAATGTGCCTGGCAGGACGGTGACGGATATGTCGGATGATGTGGTCGTTAGCCTAGCCAAACATCCAAACATTGTTGCTTTGAAAGATGCTACGGGCGATGTAGCAAGGCTTACTAGGTTACAACCAAAACTACCTAATGGTTTCTTGCTTTTGAGCGGTGATGATGAAAGTGCGTGTGAATTTTTGTTGAGTGGTGGGCATGGTATCATTTCTGTCACCGCAAATATTGTCCCCTGTGAGATGAACCAAATGTGTGAGGCGGCAAGAGATGGTTTGGATCAACTGGCTCGAGAGATAGATAGCAGAGTAGGGCAACTGCACACCACGTTGTTTTTAGAGTCGAATCCAGTGGTTCCAAAGCACGCACTGTATAAAATGGGGCTAATTGACTGCCCAGTACTTCGCTTACCTTTGGTAGAAGCGGAACTTTGTCACCAAGTTGCGATCGAAGCAGTCCTTAGTGACATTGGTATTATTTAAGTAAAGGAACATTATGATTCGTATATTATCTGTTAGCCTCGCGAGTATTGTGGTTTTATCTGGTTGCTCCTCAATGCAAAGCCGAACAACCAACAACAGTTCTGTTGATTATTCCACCCACGATGAACGCATTGAAATGCGTTTAGCTGACGGTTTGGAAAGCCCCTCATTTAAATCTAATTATGTTATTCCGGAAGTCAATGCTGACGGTGTTACGGGTAAAAATATATCTGTAGTATCGCCGAATCTTGTTATGCCGTTGCTGAAAAATACATTTATTCAAGAAGGCAGTCAGGATGCAGTCATAAATATTGACAGGATTAATGACAACGTGCCTTTAGAGCAAACTGTTTGGCGTCTTGTAAGATATTATCTGACGGCTAATGAATTGAAAGAAGCTAAGTTTGATGAGTCTAGTCAAACATTAACTACGGACTGGATTGTGTTAACGCCACAAGCATTTATTGAAGTCGCAGAGGATGAAGACACTACTGCCAGTGAAGTGAGTGGGAAATTCAGTTTTACCTTTAATATTAAGGAACACAAACGCTCCGGATTAATATCAACACGCCTAATTGACATTGACGGTTCTGATAATGGCATAAGCAAACGTAACTTAGAAGTGAATATGTTGAATGACGTATTAGCCCTAGAAGCGAAGCGTTTACGTAAGGAGCAGGAATTACGCCGCGACGAAATGAAAAAGGGTATTGCTGTGACACTAGGATTTGATGGCAATGGCGAATCAGCATTTATTGTTGATGCAGAATTTGATATCTCCTGGGTTCGTTTTTTATCGGCACTTAAAACCCTTGGCTTCACTATTGACGATAGAGACAGTTCAGCGGGAACCATTTACGCCAAATATAACGGTGGTGAGTCATCCTTTTTTGGTAGTTTAATCGGCAGTGAAGACGATCTACCCATAGATAAACAAACCTACCACATTCAATTAGGGGATTTGGGAAAGAAAACGACCATCGCTTTTCTTGACGATGAAAATATCCCAATGTCGGCCAAGTTTATGTCAGACATACATCAGGCGTTTGCTGACAGTATGGCGGACGATAGTCTTAAAATTAAGTAATCGAGCGAGTGAATCATGGAAAAACGTGCAGAGTTGTATAGAGGTAAAGCTAAAACGGTTTATTTTACCGATGATCAGGAACGCCTAATTTTACATTTTCGCAACGATACGTCTGCTTTTGATGGTGAAATCATCAAACAGTTAGATGAAAAAGGTGCGGTAAATAATCGGTTTAACGGTTATATAATGGATAAGCTGGCGGCAGCAGGCATACCAACTCAGATGGAGTCTTTATTGTCAGCGGATGAAGCCTTGGTTAAGAAATTAGATATGATTCCTGTTGAGTGTGTTGTTAGAAATGTTGCAGCTGGTTCAATTGTCCGTCGTCTGGGGGTTGAAGAAGGGATTGCATTAACTCCGCCGACCTTTGAGTTCTTTCTTAAAAACGACGAATTGCACGATCCAATGATTAACGAATATCACATCGAGTCTTTTGGTTGGGCTAAAGCGGAACATATTGCGCGAATGAAGGAATTAACATTCCAAGTCAATGATGTATTAAAAACGTTATTTGATGACGGGGGCATGATCCTTGTCGATTATAAACTAGAATTTGGTTTGTTCGACGGCGAGATTCATTTAGGTGATGAATTTAGCCCAGATGGTTGTCGTTTGTGGGATAAAGAAACCCGTCGCAAGCTTGACAAAGACCGTTTCCGTCAAGGCCTAGGTGATGTCGTAGAGTCCTATAAAGAGATAGCAAAACGCATTGGTTTAGACCTTGAACAACCGTTCAAATAGCGACGATGTAAGCTCCTAGGTCTGTTTGAATACTAAAAAAGCTGCCTTGTTTTAAGCAAGGCAGCTTTTTTGTTTCTGTTGCAGCACTACCTTTAACCCGACTATGATATTTATAAGCTTGGTTAGCGAAATACATAAATGTCAAAAATATTGGCTTTTACACTCAATATTCACGTTACGAGTAGGTTACAGTGACAGGGCATAGCCGATAAAACGTGTGTCGTGATTTTCCCTCGCGGTGAGCCAAATAACACATGATTAACAGTTAAACTCACGGATTCAAGGCGCGAACGATAACTACCGTATTAACGCCAAGATGACCAACAATAAATAGTGCGAAAACCAGTTTTAATAAATATGATCGCAATGCAACGAGATTGTATTTACTGGTGATGTCTGCAATCAGTGACCCCACAATAGCGAGAGCTATGCTAATAAAGGTGGTTAACTGTATTGAGTCAGCTAGCGTAAATGCGGTGGTGTAGGGTAATTTACTTTCCAATCCGTATAAGCCACCGACTGATGCAAACAATGCGCCTGCACATAAAGTTACTCGTGGTTGCAGCGGGATAGCAGGTAAGAAATGATTAGACATATTTACGACCATAACTAAGGCAACAAATAATGTAGCCACAAAAAAGCCAATAAACGTGGTGGCAAATACTCTCAGTCCTTCTCGTTGTAATACGAGTGTTGCCGTTATTCTGTCAAAGGTGTATTCAGTATCGGCGCCAACTCTTGGATCGCCGAACGTTGTGGGATAGGTGTTTGCGGCACTGGTTAAAGAAAAAGAGTCTAGTGTCCATCCGTCAGGTATCAAATCTTTGGCAATACCACTGCTGCTATCAAGTTTAAACGTCAAATCATCTTGAATATCAATGGTATCTTCTAAATGGATCTGTAGAATTTGCTTATCAAACGGGAAATCGCTTACGTCCCATTGTTGTTTAATAGTGCCTTTAAATACAATAGAATGCCAGTATTGTTGTTCAATTTTTTCACTTGTTGCATTGCGAATTGAGAACGTTTTTGAATTAACAATTTCCGTACGTAGTGCAGGTTGATAGGCTGGATCGTCAGTCAAAAACCAGGCCCAAAATTCTGTTTTAAATTCATTATTTGAAAAGTTTATGTCGTATAAATTAGTCACAAACATACCCACGGTCACATCTGTATTGAAGGTATCTGATTGCTTTTCAGTTTCCGCCGCAAACACACATGCAGGACTGAAAAGTAATGCTATCGCTATGATTAATATTCGTAAAACCATCATACTGTCTATTGTCCCGAAAGCTGAATGTTAACATTGGGGTTAGTTGCCGCCCCTTCATTAGGCTCGTCTTCAGACTCAATGTCGCGTTGCCAAAAATATTGTAAAAACGGCTCATTAAACGGTACGGGAAGGATGCTAACCAAACACCATCCCTCACCCTCTGGGTAAGGAATCTCTTCAGGTTCCGGTGCTTCGTGCTGCGCAATACCCCGTGCTGAGCAGGCCGCTTTACCAACCGTCATTTCGGTTTCAAACATCGCCATGAGTCGTCATTACCTTCCGTTGTCTTGTTGTGAAATTATCACGCCAAATGATAGTGACTATAGACAATAGAATCCCATGCTTCAAAAAATGTAAACAAAATAAAAAACATTGATATTTATTTTTTGTACAAAATACAAACAGTGTCTATTGTTATTTGTGCGTGGTAACAATTTAACTTTGTGTTTTGGAGATCATTATGCCCTCTCGAGGAAAAAATGTTGGGTCCGTTGCACCCAAAGAAAGAATTAACATTTCGTACAAACCTGCCGCTGGAAATGCCAAAGAGCGTGTTGAATTACCTTTTAAATTACTTGTATTAGGTGACTTTACCCAACAATCCGACGAACGAACCGTGGAAGATAGGTCACTGCTCAATGTCAACCGACACAATTTCAATGAGGTCATGAAAGATATGGATTTGACGTTGAATTTGAGTGTCGCAAACAAGTTGAGAGAAGGGGATGATGAGCAAGTTTCCATTGAGCTGAAAATTGACAGTTTAGATGATTTTGAACCTGACAATATCATTAGCCAAGTTGAAGAGTTGAAGCAAGTGATGGAGTTACGTGAAGCCTTGAAGTCTCTCAAAGGGCCGTTGGGTAATTCGCCGCAAATGCGTAAACAAATTCAAGCACTACTGACTGATAGCGATGCGAGAGCCGCACTGCGTAAAGAAATTGGTTTGGCGAGCTAGTAAGGAGCAAAACGATGAATACAGAACAAACATTAATTGACGGCATTTTGAGTCACACTAATTTAGCAAGTGACCAGTACAGCTATGACATAGCAACCACTGGCATGCAGTCCCTGTTAACCCGGATGTTTGAACTAGAAGACGATGGCGATGAAATTAAAATTGATAAGCGCTTTGTGGAAGACTTGATTGACGAACTTGACGGCAAGATGAGTCAACAGATGGATGAAATTATTCATCACCCTGAATTTAAAGCCCTAGAAGCACCATGGCGTAATTTGAAATTTTTAACCGACAGAACTGAATTTGGTGAAAATATAGAAGTATCGTTACTGTCGGTGTCAAAAGATGCTTTATTGGCTGATTTTGACGATGCCACAGATATTACAGAAAGTGGCCTGTATCGCAAAGTGTATACAGAAGAATTTGGACAATTTGGCGGTAATCCGTTTGGTGTTGTTGTGGGAAATTACAATATTACACCATCTTCTAGTGACATCCGCTTAATGACGTCCATGGGCAGTTTATCGGCCATGACCCATGCGCCTTTTATCGCCGCCGCAGATGTTAGTTTTTTCGGCGTGGAACGATATTCTGAGTTACCTGACTTAAAACAAATTGATGCTATGTTTGAAGGACCGCAATACGTCAAATGGAGAGCCTTTAGAGCTACTGAAGATGCACGTAACGTAGGGCTAACCCTGCCGCATTTCATGTTGCGGCCAACTTACGGCGATAATATACCCGTGAGAAGCTTCTCTTACACTGAAAGTATTCAAGATGAAACTGACTATTTGTGGGGTAATGCAGCATTTGCTTATGCCACACGTTTAACGGAAAGCTTTGCTAAATACCGTTGGTGTCCAAACATCATAGGGCCCCAATCAGGCGGAGAAGTTAATAATCTCTCAATCGATGTGGTTAGTGAAAGTGGCACTGATCAAATATTTGGTCCTTTAGATGTCAAAATTCCTGACCGCAAGGAATACGAGCTTTCAGAACTAGGATTTATCCCCTTAACAATGAGAAAGGACACGGACAAAGCGGTATTTTTCTCATCAAATTCTGTTCAAGTGCCAAAAAAATACACCAATGATGAAGAAGGTCGACAGGCTGAACTGAACTTCAAATTAGGCACTCAATTACCTTATCTATTCATTGTGAACCGATTAGCGCACTACGTTAAAGTGTTACAGCGGGAAAACTTAGGTAGCTGGAAAACTCGGGCTGATTTGGAGACAGAGTTGAATAAATGGATCCGTCAATACGTCGCTGATCAAGACAATCCATCTGCTTCTACCCGCAGTCAACGGCCATTGCGTAAAGCGGTGATTAATGTATCTGAAGCTGAAACAGACGCTGGTTGGTATGAAGTATCCCTAGAAGTCACGCCACACTTCAAATTTATGGGTGCCAACTTCACTTTATCTTTGACCAGTATGCTTGAACACGCGTAACGCGTGTTCAGTTATCTAAGGAGAATGTAAATGCCAACTGAAATATATATGTCCATCAATGATCCCGAAGGCTGCCTAACCGCAGAAGCGTGCTCTAAAGAAAGTATTGGATCTTTTTTTAAATCTGATCATGAAGAGGAAGCCTTAGTATTAGCTTATGACCATGTTGTTAGCGTACCCACTAACTCTCTAACAGGGCAAGTAACGGGTACCCGAAAACATGAATATTTGGAGATTACTAAGTTCATTGATAAGAGCTCCCCATTACTGCTTAATACAGTCACTGCGCCGTCTGAACTTGAGGTGGTTTTAAGTTTTTTCAGAACACCTGACGAAACCAGTGCAGGTGAGCCCGTAGAATACTACAACATCACCTTGCAGCGTGCCAAAGTCGTGAATATTAACACCGTATCGCCAAACATATTACAACCTGAAAACGATGGTTTGATGCCCTATGAAACGGTTCGGTTTACTTATGGGCAAATTCAAGCAGACCATATCGTATGTGGTACCACGGCAATTGATGATTGGTCAGGTGAAGGTGAATAAGGAATAAGGTCATGACATTTAGCGCTTCGCTAGTTCGTCTACCCCTTATTGTAGCCATAGTAATGGTCGCTATGGCTACCATCTCATGTAGCAGTATTCGCCGAGTGACTGATGCGATGTTTCATGATGGTGAGGTGGTGGAGAAACCCGAGTACTTAGATCAAGCCCAACACGACCATT
The DNA here is from genome assembly GCA_042091475.1 of Alteromonadaceae bacterium. Lineage (GTDB taxonomy): Bacteria > Pseudomonadota > Gammaproteobacteria > Enterobacterales > Alteromonadaceae > CAXRGH01. The sequence goes on along the minus strand of JBELHI010000022.1, from coordinate 11,925 downwards.
GGTTGGATTCCGCGTCTAATTGGCGTTATTGGGATGTCGCTTCTCCACAGAATGGTAATGTGGAGTGGAGTTACCATGTACAGGGATTTGATTCCACCTTAGTGGCAACATCAGAGTTGAATCGTTATTCTCGGGTATCTCATGCACTACAAATTCGCTTTATTCAACTCAGTGATGTGAGTGATCTAACAAGGTTATTGGCCACCCCTGAAGGGGTAAAAGTATTAATGAACGCGGCATTAGAGATGATACCTAATGCAATAACTGTTGATGACTATACGCTTATTCCTGGACAAACCTACAGTGTCAGGGGCGCACGACAGCAAGATGTGCAATATGTAGCAATAATTAGCGGCTATGCGGGCCTAGACCCAAGCACTTGCTGCCGCGTTGTGACTGTACCGACGGTTATCGAAGCGGCACCTTCACGGGATAAATCTTTGTTTAATGCACTGACATTTGACGCCTTTGCGAGCGACGAAGAAAAAGATCAAGACGATATTCCTGATATCGTAAGGCCGGCATCGTTGCGATTCAACGTCGTGTTTGCTGAGAAAGGCATTGGTCAATTTAGTGTTATGGCGTATTGACAGAAACAGAGGAATGTCATGGATTCATTACAGCATTTGAACTGGAAGCAGGGCTTGTTTCTCAAGCCGCAACATTTTCAGCAGTTTTCACATAATACCGCAGACCTTGCCTTCAATCAGGCTGCGGCGCAGTCAGGTAATGGTGCGGGATTGTATCACCTTAGCTACGATAAAGAGGCCCTCGCGTGTGGGGTTTTAACGATTTTACAGTGCACTGCGATTATGCTTGATGGCACGCTATTACAATATCCTGGTAATTGTTCATTACCATCAATTTCGTTGAATCAGCATGAGCCTGATAGTAGTGGCATTATCAGTATCAGCATCGGTTTAATGCCCCTTAGTCGAGAGCGTTCAAACTTGGCTACTACCACACAACCTAACAACCGTTACAGTGAACATGATACCCATGATTATGCGGATATTTTTAATACTGAAGACGTGGTTAGCGTAGAGACCTTGAGTTACAACACGTGTTTATTAATGGCTGACACGCAAGCCGAAGCCGGTGTGATGCAGTTACCATTGTGTAATATTGCGTTAGTGGGTGGGCAGTATGAAATGGATCCGCGTTTTATTGCTGCTGTTTATTACGTGCAGGGATCAGAGTGTTTGCAACGATATATCAAGTCGATGAAGCAGAGCCTGTTAGCTCGGTACGAGCAGTTAGAGAGTTATAATGGTTTGTACAGTGCAGATGGAGGGGGAACAAACACCCGAATTTTATTCGCCTTGCAGGTGATTACCGAAGCCATTCCTCAATTCAGCCATTTTGATGAAGTACCGAGTACATCTGTCAGTGACGTTTATCTGGCATGTCGGACTCTCGTCGCGAAATTAAGTAATTTTTCCAAACTCTGTACTGTGACTGGCGATAGCAGTGATCCTGCCGTTGGTCTCGTGCCATTCAGTTATAGTAATTTGAGCGAGTGTTTTGCCCGAGCATTTTCTTTATGTCAGGCATTGCTGAATCAATTAACAGTATCGCCAGAGTTATTGGTTGAATTACAAAGACAAGACAACGACTTTTTTGTTGCGCCATTGGCGCAAGATATGTTGGCTCAGGGGAACCAGTATTATATTCGTTTGCGCAGTGAGCAGGGACTCGAAGAACAGTCTGATAACATTATCCAATTCGCTAAGATGGGGGCAGATAGTCAGGTATTGATATACCTGAAAAGAGCATTACCCGGGGTAAAATTGCGCTATCTTCACAGAAAACCTCTTGGTGTTGCTAATAAACCGAACAGTTACTATTTTTCCATTGCGACAGACAGTTTTGAATGGGCGCAATTATTGGAATGTCAAAGAATTGGTTTTATTTGGAGCGAACACCCAGCTGATTTAAGCGTTGAACTGATTGCGGTGAGAGGATAATTATGAGACTGCTTGATGGATTTATACCAATATTTAAGCATATCAATAGCTTATCAATTCAATTAGCCTCTTCGGAGCATGCTAGCACTGAAAGTTTAAAACACAGTTTCCAAGAAATGTTATTGGTGTTAGACGGTGAGGACTTTACTTCACGCTATAGCCCCGCGCAGCTGGAATCTGCGAGCTTTGCAGTGGTGGCTTTGATTGACGAAAAAATCAGTGAAACTGAGTGGGGGGCGCTTCATAACTGGTCGTCGGAGCCGTTGCAAAAAACCTTGTTTTCTACCCTGAATGCCGGTGAACTATTTTTCCAGCGATTGGATACGTTGAAAACCAATGACCACCTTGAAGATGATGTTCGAGAAATTTATTTATACTGCTTAAAACTGGGCTTTTGTGGTCGCTATTTTGGTAGCGGAGAGAACACCTTTTTACAATCATTGTGCGTACAGCAATTCGATTTACTGTCCAGCAATAAGTTACACCATAAGCTTTTTCAAGTTGATGAGGCAACACCCGATATGCCTTCTCCTATTCACCCTTTCACCCGAATGTTGCGCTATGACAATGGTATCTTGTTAGCTTTGATTACCCTTGTTCTGGTGTATGTTTTACTTCGCGCGGATTATTTTTCCATCATACAGTCTTTGCTATCGACACTAAATTAGGAGCACGTTGAGATGAAGTTATTTCTGAAGTTACTTCTAGCCTTAGTGTTATGGGGTATTTTTCTGGGTCTATGTATTGGTGCGTCGTTGTTATTTGATTTTCCAATTGAAGTCGCTATCCGCGTGTTTCTGCTTGTGTTCGTTTTTTGGTATTTATTCAAATTGTGCCGCTTTGTGTTTCTCCGCTGGCGAGCCAAGCAACGAGTAGAAAAACTGATTAATAGAGATACCACCACCAATGGGGATCAAAAATTATCGTTTGTAGCTTTCCTGTTGCCCAGTAATATTGATAAACATTTACACAGATTGTTAAAGTGGTTGGCAAAAAGTAAGTTATCACAAGCCCAAGGGACAGCGACTGAGGTTAAGTGGTTAATGCACTTAAAACTGGGAAATGCTCAAGGCGTTTGGGTAAATGAGCCGGCCGTTATGAGGCCACAATGGCATGACCCAATTTTGTCCGAAATAGAACATGCGCATTGGCAAGTATTCAATGAGTTCCTACTTTTAGATGTTGACCATTATTTACTTGATGAGGGCAATGAGACAGCCCAGTCGGAGTGGATAGAGTGGCTTGATGCCTTGTCCTATTGCGACAAAAGCATGTCCCTTGATGGCCTTGTAGTAAGTATTAATATTCATCAGTTAGCGGATCCCGTACTATCAAATCAGCTCGCTGATTCATTGCGAGGGTATGTTGAACAAATCAAAACCCATTGTGCTGTTGATGTTGCCGTCAGTTTTGTGTTGGAAGGACTGGACGAGTTACCGAGTGTAACAGCATGGGCGGATGGCCTGTCGGTAATGGAAAAATCATCGCCCTTGGGTCTAGTGAATGGTGGTCACGAAACCTTTGAATCATTGACCGATAGCATTTTTACACATTTAAAAGCTCAGTTGTCTACGGCATCTTTGCTACATCTAATGAAATCTGGGTTTGATGTGGACGCAGCGTCATTACCTACTCAGGTTGAAAACATCACTGAGCAACTCAACGCATTTGGCTATCGTTGTTTACGAGAAAATCAGTTCCAAGCTAGTCCGCGGGTAAACGGTATATTCTTTACCGTGAACACAACCCAGCATTCATTGTTTATTGGTGATCTGTTAGAAAACCGCCTATTGTTGACCCAAGCTGCTAAATCATTGTCCCTAACTACCCACGCTGATCAACAAAAGCGCAAGAAATTAGGTGTGTATTGGTTAGCATCGATTTCCTTGATGCTGATCATGGCACTGGTTCAAAACAATGACCGTGCCTCCATAGAAGGGTTGTTTGAGGATTATCAAGCTGCGTTAGTAAAGACCGACGACTTGTCAGCGCAAGCGGCAAACCTCAATCAACGATATGAGCTTATCCAAGCCCTTGGCAATGTATCACTGGGTCACTGGCTTCCACTTAACTCACAGGTTATTGATGCTGCCGAGTTAAGACTGACATTAGCTAATGACATACAGCGGCAAGTGTTATCGCCTGTGGACCGTCAGTTTAGTCAATCAATAGGAACGTTTGAGGGTAGCATTGACCAACGGGTTGATTATTTAAATATACTAATAAGAAGAGCTAATATCCTTAGAGCCGCTATTGGCGGTGCATCGTTTGAACGTTTGATGGATCTGCCACAGCCCTATGATAGCTATTACATTGAAAATCTTGACGACAACATCATTCAACAATTGAATAGTTTATCTCTGCGACTAATGCAATTGCATTATCAGGCCAATAGTCAACATGCGTTAGTGCAATGGCAAGACGATCTAGACAGTACGCGCCAGCAAGTAGCTAAAATATTGTTATCTAGCGAAGGGAATTTGTCTTGGCTAACCACTTGGGTAAATAAAAACTCTGTTGCTGCTGAGGTAAGTTTCGAAGATTACTGGGGGCGTGAAGTGGTAAATTCTCCACGCATACCACCAGCATATACACGAGTGGGTAAGCAGAATGTGGATGATGTGTTAGCTCAAATAACCCAAGTGATGGGGGATAACCACCCATTCGTAGTGCGGCACCTCGCGGAATACCAACGACAATATACATTTAATTATGCAGCTAAGTGGCGTGTATTCTTAGAGCAGTTTATGACGGGCGTAGAGGCCTTGAAAACCCGACAAGCCTGGCTTGAAGTTATCAATAACCTGCCGACGGGGCGTAATATATTTTTTAAGCTATTAAATGATGCGGACTATGAACTCAGTGTATTAAATAGCAACATTGACAGTGGTAGCTGGTTAGATTTTTTGTATTACTATCAAGATATGTTGGCTCAAAGCGGTGACCAAATTCAATCGAATACCAAGAAAAATAAATTATTCACTAAGCTGGCGTTGAAGGTCATTGGCGCCACAGGGAGTGTCGGTAAAGCGGTTGCAAAAAGCGGCAAAAGTTCACTTAAAACTAAGGCTAAATTTGATAAGGCAGGCGCGGGGGCAGGCGCATCTGAACGCGAAATCAATTTACAAGGGGCTGCTGATACCCTTGATCAGTATAAAAAAGGTCTTGCTGAGCTGGTGTTTAATATAGAGCAACGGCCAGTATCGCTATTGAACATGCAGGGGTTATACACCAACAATAGTCAGCCCTCTGCGGCTGACTCAAGTCTTGGTAATGTGCACAAGCAGATTGATACGTTACATTCATTGATTGGCAAGCGGGGGCACAGTAGTGAAGCTTTTTGGGCGGTGTTCACCGGCCCCACAGGTTTGCTGCAGATGTTTATGCGAAAGGAATCAGGTTGTGAATTGAATCAACGTTGGGCGGATGATTTTCTATTTCAATTATACGGCGTACCTGAATATAAATTGTCGCAAGTGGTTTATGGTGAGACGGGATTGTTATGGAGTTATATAGATGAGCAGCTCACGCCTTATTTACGAAAAGGCGTATCGGGGAGTTACGGACTGCAAAGGGCGGCGGGGAAAACCATGCCAATTGATAATCAGTTCATCAAATATCTGTCCCAAGCAAAGGACAGTATGACGGTGCAACAATTTGAGTCATTTAACTTGGGCGTGACCATCGCGCCGACCAGTGTCAATGAAAAGTCAATGTTGTATGTGTCGAGTACCCAGTTAACCCTCCATTGTGCTGATGCGGAACAGGTTATCGTTAATCGAAATTTCATCGACACACAACCCATATCGTGGCAACAAACCTGTAATAGACTTGACTTGCAGTTCCAGGTAGGCAATAGAACCTTAATTAGGGAATATAAGGGGCGCAAAGGGATCATTGAATTCTTGCAAGCATTCAGTAGTGGAAAAGTCCGCTTTGATGCCGAGTCATTCGTACAACACTTTTATTTACTGCAACAGTACCAAGTGCGCCATTTGGATGTCAGTATTTCTGTTGCTGGTGGTGACAAGTTATTGAAACATTTAACTCATACCCCGCCTGCCCCACCGCAAACCATTAGTCAGTGTTGGAGCAGTGGTGATGGACGCTGAATCGTATTCTGTCGAATTTTTGCAAGGGCAGCAGACAACACTGCCGTTTCGAGTCTTGGTGTTAGCACCGCTGCAAGCCAACTCGCAAATAACCGGATTAAAACAGCCTGTTGTGGTTAATAGTGTTACTTTTGACACTGTATTAGCAACGTTATCGCCGACGATTGAAGTACTGACAGTAAAGCCACTGTTATTGTCCATGATGGACAGTGATAGTGATGCCATCGCCATGACATTTACGCTATCTCGCTATGAGGATTTTGAGCCCCATAGGTTGATTGAGTCTCAGCGGTGTCTTTATTGTATTCACCAAGTGATGCAACAAATACACCTGGTATTGCAACAAGATTTAATTGAGTACAATGGTCGCGATATTGATCGGATGGGGTTAGTTATCCCGTTGCTCAATGACGTGAGTGTTTCACGACAAGCGCTTGAGTTATTGGTTTGTGATTTGGAACATTTACTGTCGGATCTACTTGACTCGGTATTACATGATAGTCAATTTCAAACAATAGAGGCGGCTTGGCGAGGTCTATATTGGCTTTGTCAGGTTAACGCTCTTAATACCACAAGCGAGATTATGCTGATGCCGATGAGCAAAGATATCTTGTGGGACGATTTGAAGCACGCCAGCAGTATTGACGAATCCGATACGTACAACATGATATATACCGAATGTATGGGACAATTTGGTGGTGTTCCGTTTGGCTGTGTCGTGCTTGATGATTACTTTAGCGGACAACTTAAAGATATCAACATACTATCCCCATTATTAGAAATTTGTGCGCTATCTCATGTGCCATTAGTCACTGGTGTGGCGGCAGAAATGTTTTCTGTGGCTAATTATGCTCATATCCAAGATCACTATTCTATTACCGAATTATTTACTACTGCACGTTACCTAAAGTGGCGGAATTTTATGGCCACGTCACAGGCTAATTTTCTGTCTCTTACCTTGCCTCGGCTGAGGTTTCGTGAACGCTACACACGGAAATCCGGTCAGTTGATCTGGTACAACGAGGATATCGGTAACGATTCCGAACATTGTTTGTGGGGCAATGCGTGTTTTGCTATGGCAGCTAATATCATTAAACGTTTTACCGAGAGTGGTTTTTGTACATTCCTTGCCGGTGACGAAGGGGGGAGGGTCATGCTTGAACACGTCGGTGTTAACAGCGACAAATTACCCGTAGAAATTAGTATTCCAGAGGATAAAGAAGCACAACTGATTAATTTGGGTTTTAATCCTGTGATCACTCGTCCGTATCAACGACTGATGCTATTCCCAGCAGCTAACACGCTGGCATGGGGTAATAGCAGCGTTAGTAAAACGTGCTCCTTGGCTGACGTTGCATCAGCACAACTTCACTATTTATTTATCATCACACGCATCATCCATTGCCTGAAAATTGTTTTCCGTGAAAGTTTGGGTGCAACTGCCAGCCACGACGATGTGTCGTCCAAGTTAAATCACTGGTTAAAGCAATATGTATCTGATGTTGAATCGCCCCAGAGCAGTATTCTGGCAGAACGTCCGTTGCGCTCGGGCAGAGTCACGGTACATCCGAGTCAACAACACGAATGGTTTGATATAGAGGTCGAATTATCGCCGCATTTGAAGTTTATGGGGAATAGCGTTGCTATCAATACTGACGTAGTCATGGATGTGGAGAATAAATAATGGAAGTGTCCTCTTATGTCGTAATAGATGCCAGTATTCAAGGAAAAATAGAGGGTTCATGTTTGCGTAAGGGGCGCGAGAATCGCATCGCTATTTATGATTTTTCCCACAGCGTGCATTTACCTTACCAAGGTAATCAGCGCTCGGCCACGGGTAAAGTTGTTCACGAGCCAGTGGTTTTTACTAAAGAAGTAGATAAGAGTACGCCCCGATTGTATCAGGCCCTAGCGCGGCGAGAATGCTTAAATACAGTGACTTTTACCTGGTATCGCTTTACGCCCGTGGGAACCGAAGAGTTGTATTATCAGATGGAATTGTCTAATGCTTATTTTCTAGAGGTAGCGCCTTGGACCCCTGAGCCCGCCAAACCCAATACGAATGCATTACGTTTTATGGAAACGGTAAAACTGGCTTACGAGAACGTCAAATGGAGCTATGGTAGTGATGGCGAAATTACCAACGAATTATGTATTAAGGGGCAGTAATGTTAAGACTAACAGAGCGATTGAATCAATTGACGGTAAACTCGCAAGATACCCAAACCGCAAACGAAGTACATAAATTAAATGTCCAGTCGGCGGCTAATTATGTCCGTAAATTATTAAATATTCGGCAGGGTAGCGTGGCCATTTCACCAATGATGGGGATGCCATACATACATCAGTTCATTGCCGACAATGGTGCCGCAGGTCATCAGGCATTGATTGAGCAGATACATAGGTTTTTGTGTAAATCAATCAATTACATCGAACATGTAGACGTTCGTTTATTGCCTAATGAACAACGCTCCAGTATTTTTAAAGGGGTATTGAAGCTGTCTTTTGTTGGCCAGAAATTACCTGTTTGCTTGTTAATATCTCTACAAGCTGATAGCACGTACGAGGTGTCTATTTATGAGTGATTTGTCACAGCGCTATATTGAACAATTACAGCGATTAAAGCAATCCGCTAAGCAATTTACAGCTCATTATCCAGCGTTGACAGAGTATTTAGTCAGGGATAAAGCGGATCCCGACGTAGAGATGGTATTACAGGGCGTGGCGTATATCAGTGCTGAACTTGAACAGCAAATAAACCATCAATTTCCGGTTGCCCTACAGGCGTTGTCGCAGGTGTTGGTGCCAACCTTAATGCAGGCTATTCCCAGTGCCAGTATGATGATGTATAAACCAAAAAACACACTAACCACGCCTTTTATTGTACCCAAGGGTACCTACTTTGATAGCAAAGATGTTTTGCACGGTAGCGAACAACGCCCCAAGCCCATGCGTTTTCAGAGTATTGACGATGTGACTGTTCTGCCTATTGCCATTAGTGATATTAATTCAGGTACCACTGGGGGTGTTAAAGGTTATCGTCAAAAACAACAACTAACGATTCACTTTGATGCAAAAAAAGCAGATATCAGTAGTTATGAATTTTCTCAGCTACCCTTGTTCATTCATCGCCCCTTTAATGAGTCGGTACATTGGTTCAAATTACTCACCCATGAGCTTAGTGAAATAATTGTCAAAGACGATGTAGGAGAAACACGGTTACCTTCCAGCGTTTTTTCGGTGGAGGGCTTAGGGCGGCAAAATAGCGTGTTTAATAACGCCACAGACGCCAACCCTCATAGTCTCCTGCAAGAATATTATTTGATGCCTGAGCGCTTGTTTGCCTTTCAATTAGATCTAAGTGCCTGGGTGTCTCGCAGTGGTAAAAAATTTACTATTGATTTCCTCTTTAATGATGTCAATGAACCCTTACCTATACTTAAATCCAGCCACGTAGAGTTGTTTTGTGTTCCAGTGATTAACCGTTTTAGTCATTATGCTGAACCCATTCAAATGTCAGAATTTGCTGGTGAATATCCTATCACAGCTAGACTCCAAGACAGTGGAAGGGAGCGCTCTTTGAGTATTATTGATGTGTTATCTGTGGAATCTATTCAAGATACCCGAGATCACAACCTGCATTATAACAACGTGAATCGTCCAGACAGTGAAGATAACCCTCTGGGTTATCACTATTACCGAAATCAGGGCATGTTTAACCAGCCCATTGAAGATATGGTGGCACTGCAGGCAGCAGATAATATTGATTTAGAAAAAGAACAGGTATTACGTGTGAAGGTTGATTGTTGTCATGGCACGCGAGGCAGCCGCATTAACCCCGGTGATATCTCAGTGGCGAGTAGTAATACACCTGAACTCATTGAATTTAAAAATTTGACGTCCTGTAGTGAATATTTAGCGCCTATCATTGCTGATGAGCGGGTATGGCAAGTCATCTCAGATCAAGGTGCAGGGGTCAACGGTTTACACGATACACAGCAGCTGCAGGACTATTTGCGTCACCACTTACCCATACAGCTGAAAGGCTCTGCCACATATCAAACCGTGATGCATAAGATTAACGGCATCAAGGGGTGGTCAATGACATATGCTGATCATGTGCAACATGGGCATGTATACCGGGGGCGGCAATGCGAACTGCTGTTGAGCACAGACCATTTTGTCAATGCAAGTGATAGCTACTTATTTGCCTCTGTCATTAGGACCTTGGTGTTAATGTCCAGCCCCGTTAACTGCGGTTTATCGTTTATCTTAACAGACAGTTTTAGCGCAGAGCAGGTGTCTTGGCCGTTCACTCTTGGAGCGAGCTAATGTCAAATGGTATCAAGGTATTAGATGCACCAACCAAATATAGTTTTGTTGAAGCTTATCGCAGTTTACAGTTGGACTTGCAACGTCGTGGTTTCAGTGGTGTTGATCGTATTCGCGTTAGCCCCTTGTTGGATTTGAATTATCCTCGCTCTGAGGTTGCTGATGTGCAAGAGTGTTATGATCACAACGGTGATATTTATTTTGACATGCGGGTTAATCTGATGGGCTTGTATGGCAGTTTGTCACCCCTGCCGAAGTTTATCACTGAAGAATTAATTCAAGGCGTCAGTCGCGATGAATGGGGTGCTAAATTATTCTTAGATATACTCCACCAACATCTATATGCGTTGCTTTATCGCACCCGTATCCGCTATTTACCCCATAATACTGAGGCACAAAAACGCAATAATCCGGCGCTGTTGTTATCTCTTGCTGGATTGGAAAATAGTGGCTGGTTTCACGACTTTCCCGATCAACAATTTCTGTTACGCCATATCAATATATTCCGACACCAGCGCAGCACGGCAACGGGATTAAAGACACTATTTAAAGGCTTATTTAAAACTAAGAACGTTAGTTTAAAAGAGTGCGACGCGCGCCATGTGAACATCCCCTTTGAACAGCAAACTCAATTACAAGATAATACGGCCGTGTTGGGTGAAGCGAGTATATTAGGCCACCAGTTGAGCGACGTTCAGGGCAAAATAACGATCAATATTCACGAGGTTTCGGAACTGACCTTTAATTATTGGGTGATGTCTCATGGACACTGGCAAGCGTTATCGCATTTAATCCGTGAATTTCTAGGCATGCCTTTGATTATTTGGCTATTCTTTGAAGTGAAACCCAATCAATCAAGTAGTGATCGAGAGCAGCAGTTGGGGCGCAATACTTGGTTAGCCAAGCCACAAAACCACACCACAGGCAAGACGGCTTTGATTCGTTTGTTATAACTTGAGTAGATAAGCCAGGGGGGCTCATGAGCGATCTCACATTTAGTTTTGATTACACTTCAACAGCGGCAAGCCCTCCAGCACTGACGGTATTGCGTTTTTCAGGCGTTGAAAGTATGTCCTCACTCTACCGTTTCGAAGTGTATCTGCAATTAGATGACTTAACCACAAGCCTGGACTTGGTTAATGTGCGTAGTGCGTTGAAGTTTTATTCAGATGGCACTGAAGTCAGAGTGATTCGTGGTATCGTTACAGAGGTAGAAGACATTAAGTATTCCTCTTCAACCGATGGTAGCTCTGATTTTGTGGTCATGAAAGTCATATTACAACCTGAACTGGTCAATCTGTCGTTTAATGATAAGTTGGAGATCTACCCCCGAGCTATCACCGACAGCGGAGAAACCATTGATGCCACATTGACCACCATTCTATCGGATATCGGTTGGACCTTGGGCGTTGAATATCGCCTGAATTTAAGCAATATTGACCGTGCCTGGATGTTTCGTATGCAGTATGGTGAAACACAGTTTGATTTTATGCAGCGTATATTGCAACGTGAGG
>JBELHI010000021.1:10007-31007 GCA_042091475.1 Alteromonadaceae bacterium | reverse complement strand
TTTGATGAGAGTATTGCCAAGATTGGTCAGCCTATTGACACGACAGAGTGGGGCATGACACCGCAAACCATCAACGCGTATTACAGTCCGGTATTGAATGAGATTGTATTCCCTGCAGGTATACTGCAAGCGCCATTTTTCAGCCTAACCGCCGACGATGCGGTTAACTATGGCGCTATTGGTGCAGTGATTGGCCATGAAATTGGCCATGGTTTTGATGACCAAGGTTCAAAGTATGACGGTGATGGTAATTTGAATAGCTGGTGGTCAGACGCTGATCGTGCAGCTTTTGATAAGAAAGGTAAGAAGTTATCGGCGCAGTTCAGTGCTTATCAACCAATTAAAGGTTCGTTTGTGAATGGTGATTTGACATTAGGTGAAAACATTGGTGACTTAGCCGGTATTAGTATTGGTTTGAAAGCTTATATTAATTCCTTAGACGGTCAGCAAGCACCTGAAATTGATGGCTTTACTGGAATACAGCGAGTATTTATGGGTTACGCTCAGGTTTGGCGTGGAAAGTACCGTGAAGATGCATTGCGCAGTCAACTATTAAGTGATCCCCATTCCCCTGGCGAATATCGAGTAAATGGCATTGTTACTAACGTTGATGCATTTTACGAGGCGTTTGATGTTAAGCCTGGCGATGAAATGTATTTGGCGCCAGAGCAACGCGTTAATATTTGGTAATTTGGCCTGACCTAAATAGGCGATTAATAGGCTTTCCAATGGGTTACATTGATGGTCAACATAGCGATTCAAATGAATCGCTATTTTTTTGCCCGTTATTCAAATTTAAGACACCCATAAATACGTTCGTTATAATACTGCACAGTATTTATTAGTGTTAAGTGGTTCTAATAATTCAGTCACACCCTTCTGATAATGGCGCTTTTATATTATTGGTTAGCTTTTATATCTATCCCTGTCTTGCTAATGTAATAAAAATATATCTATTCTAATCTTTTACTAACAACATTTATGACGGCTTAGATAAAAAGCGATGGTCTGTCATAAAATAAACGATACAACAAAGGCTAAATATGAATACCTGGTTACGACAATTGGCAGTATCTGTCACAGTGATGGGCACCATACTGCTTGCAAGCAGTTCAAGTTACGCACTGGAGGAGACTGTTGATAACACCCTGTTTGAAAAAATGCAGTATCGATTCATTGGTCCATACCGAGGCGGGCGTTCTACAGCGGTAGCGGGCGTTAATGGCAACCCCATGTTGTATTACATGGGAACTGCTGGTGGTGGTGTTTGGAAAACAATCAACGCAGGACAAAGCTGGAAACCCATCTCCGATAAACACTTGAGTGTCGGCTCTATTGGTGCCATCGCGGTTGCACCATCGGACCCCAATGTTATCTATGTGGGAACGGGTGAAGGACCTATTCGTGGGGTTACCACAAGCCACGGAAAAGGCGTGTATAAATCAACGGATGCTGGAAAAACATGGGTTTTAGTTGGCTTAGATAACCGCGGGCAAATTCCAAAGATAAGAATCCATCCTGCCAATCCAGATATTTTATGGGCGGCAGTGCAAGGTAATATTTGGGCGCCAAATGATGAACGCGGTGTTTACAAATCAACGGATGGTGGAAAAACCTGGCGTCACGTGCTCAAAGTTAATGCTGACACGGGTGCTGCGGATCTTACCATTGATCCCAGTAATCCAAGAATTTTATATGCCAGCATGTGGCACCACGGTCGTCAACCCTGGTTTATTAAATCCGGTGGCGAAGGTGGCGGGATTTATAAGTCAACAGACAGTGGCGAAACATGGCAGCAATTAGCCGGAGGCCTACCCAAGCTGGTGGGTAAAATTGGACTGGATATCTCTGCCGCGAATCCAGACCGAGTTTATGCCATTATTGAAGCGGAACAAGGTGGTCTCTATCGCAGTGATAATGCTGGAGAAACATGGCAACGGCTAAATAATGACAATATTCTTAAAGCACGCGCTTGGTATTACAACCATATCAAGGCTGATCCCAAAGATGCGAACACTGTGTATGTGATGAATGTACAATTACATAAGTCCATTGATGGCGGTAAGACATTTGAGATACGTTCATTGCCCCACGGTGATACCCATGACATGTGGATCAATCCGCAAAACAGCTTAAATATGATAAACGCCAATGACGGCGGTGCCACGGTTACATTTGACGGGGGCGAATCATGGTCAAGCATCTATAACCAACCCACGGCACAGTTTTACCGAGTCATTACGGATAACCTCACGCCATATAATGTCTATGGTGGCCAGCAAGACAATACAACCTTGGCTATTCCATCAGCGACCTATGACGGCGGTATTGGATTTGAGGAACAGTTTGCCGTCGGCGGTGGTGAAAGTGCCCACATTGCATTTAATCCGGACAATCCAGAGTTGATTTATGCAACCACCATTAATGCCACCTTGACAGAATATACTCGAAGTAACGGCGCCACACGACCTATCATGCCTTATCCGGAGTATGTATTTGGCCGAAATGCCAAAGACCAAAAATACCGTACCAATTGGAACGCACCGGTATTGGTATCTAAACACGACCCACAAACAGTCTACTACGGCACTCAAAAAGTATTAAAAACCCGTGACCGCGGGGTTAATTGGCAGGAAATAAGCCCTGATTTGACCCGCAATGATCCTGCTAAGCAGGACTTAAATGGTGGTCCTATCACCAATGAGCAGGCCGGCGCTGAATACTACAACACGATTTTTTATATGGCTGAATCAGATCACAATAAAGGTGAGTTGTGGGTGGGTGCTGATGATGGAAAACTGCATATAACCCAAGACGAAGGTAAAAGCTGGACTGACCGCACCCCGCACCGTAAAGAGGCACAGATCAATGCAATTGAATTGAGCCCTCATCAGGCAGGCACAGCTTATGTAGCGGTAACTGGTTACAAGCTTAATGATTACAAACCTTATATATATGTTACCTCTAACTATGGCAAGCGCTGGAAGCGGATTAACAAGGGACTCCCGGATGATGCCTTTGTGCGGGTGGTTAGAGAAGACACTAAACGCCAAGGCATGTTGTTTGCGGGTACAGAGAGCGGCATGTTTATCAGTTTTGATGACGGTAAGCATTGGCAAAGGTTTGCACTCAATTTACCACCAGTGTCGATTACCGACATACAAGTTAAGGGTGATGACCTTATCATTGCTACCCAGGGCCGCGGATTTTGGATATTAGATAACATCGCGCCGTTACGCGAAGCCTCGGATGAATTACTGAAAGAGGCACTTGTTCAATTCTCACCAGTAGACGGTATTAGGCTTCAGGGTGGCGGTGGCGGCAGTGGTATGCCACAAGCTAAAAACCCATCTCGGGGTACAACCTTTAGGTACTATTTAGCAGAGTCATTATCGCCGGACAAGGTGTTATCCATAGATATCCATGATCACAAAGGTCAGTTGGTCCGCAGCTTATCATCTGCTGCGGGTGATGTTGAAACCTGTGCCAAGGCTAACCAAGATCCAAGAAGCCCAGTGACGTTTAACTACCCATCAACCAAAGCTGGCTACAACGAGTTTGTTTGGGATTTACGCAGAACACCTCTGAACTGCGTTGATAACGTCAGATTATTTGGCGGTTGGAATGGCGCGAGAGTGATGCCCGGCGAGTATAAAGCCACAATCACAGTGGCAGGCATCAGTCAGAGCCGAGCGTTTAACGTGTTACCGGATCCTCGTGAAGAAAGTAATGACGAAAAGTTACAGCAAGTGGAGCAGAGCATTCAGGCCGGCACTGATATGTTGAATGAGCTGTTTCAACACTTGCAAAAAGCCAGAAATGTACGGTCAAAACTGTCAGCGGTAAGGTCAAATAATGGCGACTTGCCAAATGAACTACAAGCATCAATGCGTAAAATCATTAATGCCATAGACGAGTGGGAAGCCCTAGTAGTTCAGCCTAAACATCAAACCTTTGAGGACGACATTAATTGGCCAAATATGTTGGATCGCCAAATCCGATTTTTGATAGATATTTTTGATAGCACAGGGGCACCAGTACAAGCAGGTGCCCTAGAGCGACTCAACGATCTTCAGAGTACTTGGTTGAGTTACAAACGTGATCTCAACACATTATTTAGCGAGGACATAGCGCTATTGAATCAACAACTGACTCAGCAAGGTCTGTTAGGGCTAGACACGCTGTAGTGGTACTGAATGCCAGATCCTAACGATGGGATCTGGCGACTATATTAGGCTTTCCGTTGTTACTCGGCGCCTTGTGCATTACCCTGCTCTAGCTCTTCTTCCGTGGCTTGTCGCACTGACACAATATCTAAATTAAACGTCAGCGTCTTGCCTGCGTGGGGGTGATTAGTGTCTATGGTTGCCATTTTAAGGCCTACTTTTAGCACCGTGACTTCCGTCATGCCTCGTTCTGTTTGAATGGCGGCTGTCATTCCCGGCTTCCATTTTTTGGCACCGAGTAGGTGTTTGATGGAAACCCGTAATTCAGCATCGTCTTGTACTTCGCCGAAGGCATCTTCTGGGGCAAGGGTGACGGATGCAGAGTCTCCGGCTTGCTTGCCTTCTAGGGCACTTTCAATCCCTTCAAGCATGTTGTTATGGCCATGGAGGTAGAGGGTAGGTTGATCTGCTGCGGTTTTATCTAGCACCTCGCCCTGTTGGTTTTGATAACTGAAATGCATTTTTACAATACAATCTTTAGTGATTTGCATTTGCCTGACCTTTTGGTTTTCCTATAAATTGGTGGCAAATGTTACTCCTGATTGATAAAGGATTAAATACATTTCTGCATAAGTGGTACACTAGCAAGATAAATAAATTTTTGTTGAGTATCTATTGTGTCTAGTCTTGATTTTAATCAACTTCCACTAAAACCCGCGTTAGTAAATAACCTAAAAGATTTGGGTTTTGAAAATATGACGTCAGTTCAAGCCGACAGTTTACCGCATATATTGCAAGGCAGTGATGTGTTGGCCAAAGCCAAGACGGGCAGCGGTAAGACGGTGGCGTTTTCACTGGGTTTGTTGTCAAATTTGTCTCCAGAACGTTTCAGAGTTCAGGCGTTAGTCTTGTGTCCTACCCGCGAGTTGGCGGAGCAAGTGGCTCAGGAAATCCGCCGTTTGGCCCGCCTTATTCACAATGTTAAGGTGTTAACTCTGTGTGGCGGTACCCCTATGGGGCCACAAATTGCCTCGTTGGCCCATGGCGCGCACATTATTGTGGCAACGCCGGGTCGTATTGTTGACCACGTACAGAAACGCCGTTTGGACTTGTCTCACTTGAATACTCTGGTGTTTGATGAAGCAGACCGTATGTTAGATATGGGCTTTGAAGATGAGATTAATGCCTTGATGTTGGAAATACCTATGCAGCGTCAAACCTTGTTATTCTCCGCGACCTACCCAAGTAAAGTGGATGACATGATGCGCGGTATTTTGCGTAATCCTGTGACGATAGAAGCGGCTGAAGTAGACGCCAGTGCCAATATACAACAGGTGTGCTACAAGATAACCTCGCCCCACAGAGATAAGGCACTCGCGGCAGTGCTGACTCACTATCAGCCAAGTACCGCTATTGTATTTTGTAATACCCGCGTCAGTTGCCACGAAGTGGTGGAAAGCTTGGTGGATATGGGCTTTTCTGCGGTGTCGTTAAATGGTGATATGGAGCAGCGTGAGCGCCAACAAGTGCTGTATCGTTTTGCCAATCAAAGTGCTGCTATTTTGGTGGCCACGGATGTCGCGGCGAGAGGGCTTGATATCAAAGGTGTTGATTTAGTTGTTAGCTATGAATTGTGTTTTGAACCGGATGTTCACGTGCACCGGATTGGACGTACTGGCCGTGCTGATGAGACGGGTGTCGCGGTAAGCTTATGCGCCCCTGAGGACGAGATTCGCCTATTAGCTATTGAGCAATACGGTAATAAAGATCTAAAAAAGGTGGGAATTGAGAGTCTACGTTTTCATGCAAACCGGATTGTTGAGGCGCCGTATCAAACCATTGTGATTGACGGCGGTAAAAAAGCTAAGGTCAGACCGGGTGATATCTTAGGTGCTTTAACTAAAGATGCGCAAATTGACGGTGTGGATATTGGTAAAATTAATATTACCGCAACCCATACGTACGTGGCTATCAAGCTGCGCAGTGTGAAGCGAACGTTAAATTACTTGCGTGACGGAAAAATTAAGGGGCGTAAAATCAAAGCCCGTAAGCTTAGCTAGAGCAGTATTTATTCAGTATCACAGGAGTGCATACATGTTTTCTTTTTTTGAGGGGTTGCTCAAGCCGTTCCCTCCGGAGCATCCTACTCAGCCGCCTACCTCAATATTTGGTTTTTGTTGGCATTACACTAAAGGCGCAACCTGGGCGTTAGCACTGTTAGGTGTATTGAGCGCAGTGGTTGCGATACTGGAAGTCTACTTATTTGCTTACTTGGGTGAGGTGGTTGATTTAGTCTCAGCAACAGAGCCATCGGTATTCTTTGACGATCAGAAAGACACCCTGTTGTTAATGGCTGGCATATTGCTGGTGGTATTACCCCTGGTGGTTTATTTGCATTCGTTGATTATGTTTCAGACCCTCATTGGCAACTTCCCCATGTTGATTCGCTGGCAGGCTCATAGGCATATCATGGGGCAGAGTGTGGCGTTCTTTCAGAATGAATTTGCCGGGCGTATTGCCACCAAGGTGATGCAAACAGCCTTGGCGGTACGTGAATCTGTGATGAAAACCTTGGATGTGTTTGTTTACGTTGGTGTGTACTTTCTGAGTATCGTGGTACTGGTATTTGCGGCTGATTGGCGCTTATCCGTGCCATTATTGTGTTGGTTTGTTATTTATTTAATTATCTTGAAAACACTCTTGCCCCGCTTGCGTGCAGTATCTGTAAAACAGGCCGATGCAAGATCTATCATGACGGGAAGGATAGTAGACAGCTATACCAATATCAGCACGGTTAAATTATTTTCCCATACCCGTCGTGAAAATGATTACGCCCAAGAGGCCATGACTGGTTTTTTACACACGGTATATCCGCAAATGCGCTTAGTAACATTACTGAACAGTGCGGTTTGGGTGAATAATGCTGTGCTCGTGGCCTGTATTACCGGGTTGTCATTATATTTGTGGTCCGTTGGCAGTGTTACTGCGGGTGCCATTGCCATTGCTGTGAGCCTGAGTTTACGTCTAAACGGTATGTCACAGTGGATCATGTGGGAAGTCTCGTCTTTGTTTGAGCATATTGGAACCGTGCAAGACGGCATTAATACCTTGTCCCATCCCGTGGATGTGCAAGACAAGACCCAGGCTAAGGCTATAAAGGTATCACGTGGTGCTATTTCGTTTAACCAAGTGGTGTACCGCTATGAATCCCAACCTGCGTTATTTGATGGCTTACAATTAGATATCAAAGCGGGTGAGAAGGTGGGCTTGGTAGGGCGCTCTGGTGCGGGTAAATCAACACTCGTTAATTTATTATTGCGGTTTTACGATATCAATAGTGGCAATATTGAAATTGACGGTCAAAGTCTCACGGAGGTTAAGCAAGATTCACTGCGGTCTGCCATTAGCATGGTGACTCAAGATACGTCTTTACTGCACAGAACCATCCGTGAAAATATTTTGTATGGTCGTCCCGATGCGACGGACGAACAAATGATTACTGCCGCCAAACAGGCAGAAGCCCATGAATTCATTATGGGCTTGTCAGATAGCCAGGGCAACACCGGATATGATGTTGCTGTAGGTGAGCGGGGGGTTAAGTTGTCTGGCGGTCAGCGACAGCGTATCGCGATTGCTAGGGTTATGCTGAAAGATGCGCCTATCCTCATTCTGGATGAAGCGACATCAGCCCTAGATTCTGAAGTAGAAGCGGTTATTCAAACCTCATTGAATAACATTATGGCTGATAAAACGGTGTTGGCTATTGCTCACCGGTTATCCACTATTAGTGCCATGGATCGTCTTATTGTGTTAGATGAAGGGCGTATTGTAGAATCAGGTAATCATGGAGAATTACTCGCCTTAGGTGGTATATATGCCAATTTGTGGGCTCACCAAACGGGCGGTTTTTTGGGCTTAGATTAAGTCCTACTTTACTTTGTGCGATGAGGGTGAAAGTTTCATTTTCATCGCCAATTATCCTCTCTCACAATTGCACCATATTAAATCGAGCTAACCAATTTGGTGCATAAATAATTGTAAATTTATTTTAAAAGTCTAATTCATCCCTTCAAGTCGCTGTAATTATTGGTTTTATGATGTTGGCATAGCCCTTGCTAAATACTCCGTAGAAACAACAACATTTTGGAGCAACATTATGAAGCTAGTCACAGCAATCATTAAGCCTTTTAAGCTTGATGACGTCAGAGAAGCATTATCTGACATCGGCGTTGACGGTTTGACTGTTACAGAAGTCAAAGGGTTTGGACGTCAGAAAGGTCACACTGAATTGTACCGCGGTGCAGAATACTCAGTGGATTTTCTTCCCAAGGTTAAACTAGAAATTGCGGTTCAAGCAGATCTAGTAGACCGTTTAATTGAAGTCATCTCAGAGACAGCGAAGACTGGCAAGATAGGTGATGGAAAGATTTTTGTATATGACATTCAAAGTGCCGTGCGTATTCGTACTGGTGAAACAGACAACGACGCGATCTAGGGGACCCCATGGAAAACAACATTTTTCAATTACAATATGCAATGGACACATTCTATTTCTTAGTTTGCGGTGCATTGGTTATGTGGATGGCTGCAGGCTTCTCAATGTTAGAAGCGGGTCTTGTTCGTGCTAAGAACACCACTGAAATTTTAACTAAGAATATCGCGTTATATTCTATCGCTTGTATCATGTACATGGTATGTGGTTATGCAATCATGTATGACGGTGCTACCTTCTTAACGGGCATTGAAGCTGTTGATGTTGATGCAACATTGGCGTCATTCAAAGAGCAAGGTGATTTCGCTGGTGGTGCAATCTACTCTGGTGCTTCTGATTTCTTCTTCCAAGTAGTATTTGTTGCTACTGCAATGTCTATCGTTTCTGGTGCGGTTGCTGAGCGTATGAAACTTTGGACTTTCTTAATCTTTACTGTAGTACTTACTGGTTTCATTTACCCAATGGAAGGTAGCTGGACATGGGGTGGTCAGGCAGTATTTGGTTTCTTTAGTCTTGGTGATGACTTTGGTTTCTCTGACTTTGCTGGTTCTGGTATTGTTCACATGGCAGGTGCTGCTGCAGCATTAGCAGGTGTATTGCTACTAGGTCCTCGTTTAGGTAAATACGGTAAAGATGGTCGTGTGAACGCAATTCCTGGTTGTAACTTACCGTTAGCTACGCTTGGTACATTCATTTTATGGATGGGTTGGTTCGGCTTCAATGGCGGTTCTGTATTAAAGCTTGGTGATATCGCTAACGCTAACTCCGTTGCCATGGTATTCCTAAACACTAATGCCGCTGCTGCTGGTGGTGCTGTTGCTGCCTTGTTACTTGCACGTGTATTATTTAAGAAAGCTGACCTTACAATGGCATTGAATGGTGCATTGGCTGGTCTAGTTGCCATCACAGCTGAACCGTCTACGCCAACTGCGTTAGAAGCGACGCTAATCGGTGCTATTGGTGGTTTGATTGTTGTAGGTTCAATCATTGGTCTTGATAAATTGAAGATTGATGATCCGGTAGGTGCTATTTCTGTTCACGGTGTGGTTGGTTTGTTCGGTCTATTAGTTGTACCTTTCACTAACGACGGTGCGACGGTAGTAGGTCAGCTAGTGGGTGCATTAACTATCTTCACTTGGGTATTTGCAGCAAGTTTCGCAGTGTGGTTCATATTGAAACTAACTGTTGGTCTTCGCGTTACTGAAGAAGAAGAGTACAAAGGCGTTGATATGGCTGAGTGTGGTTTGGAAGCATATCCGGACTTCACTACCAAGTCATAAGCCTGTAAAAGTGGGAGTGTAGTAAGCTGATTCTAAAAATAATAATGGCTTACAATACAAACGGAAAGCCCCCTGTGTAGGGGGCTTTTTTTATACGCTGAATTTGTCGAGTATTGTTTGGTTACTCTGTCTCGACACTTTTATCTTGCTCCTCAATTTGCTCATGACGTTTGAGTTCATCGCGAAGGATTGTGTATTCTTCGGGGGCTGAAATACCAAGCCTAACGTTGTTACGAGTAATACTTTTTATTTCAATGACAATGTTTTCGTTGATAATCACTTTCTGATTGCGTTTGCGGCTTAATAAAAGCATAAAGACTCCTATCCATTGGTATGGAACAGTGCATGTCGTTGTAATGTGCATATCTGTTGCAGATAGCGCGATGAAGATAGGTGTATGATAGTCTCAGATTTACAAGCTTTAGGTATGTAAGATCACACCTTCAATGGTGTGGATGGTGACAAAATCTTTGAAAGCGACAGTCTTGTGTTTTTCAAACAAGCTTATTCATACGTAATTTCTACCTAAGCTACTGAATATGCGCTATTATCGACTTAACTCGTTGATTTAGGACATTATGATATGCCAACCATACAGAAAGGCATTTGCGCAGAACCCAATCTGCACAGTAGCTATCTTATGTTTAATGTGGTGGATGATAATGTCGCCCACATTAGAGCCAAGTTAGCGGATATGTTAGGTTTATTTGAGCGATATGACAGTGATTGTTATGAAGCCATGCTGTCTGGCGTGATTGCCGTTGGTACCGGCTATTGGTTGGAATTATACCCACAAAAATTACCTGACAAGTTAACGCCTTTTCCTGATTTCGCCTGTGAACAAAATGATATTCCTGTCTCTCCTGCTGATTTGTTTATTATGATCAGAGCAGACAGATTAGATGTGTGTTATGAAGTTAGCCAAGCGGTATGTCAATTACTGGGTGGGTCGGTAGAATTAATTGAGCAAACTAGTGGCTTTAGGTTCTACGACGGGCGAGATCTTACGGGTTTTATTATTGCCCCCACCTCGCCACAGCGGGTAAAGAAGTTAAAAGTCTGTGCGGTTGGTGAAGAAAACCACGAATTTTCTGGCGGAAGTTATATACATACGCAACGTTATACTATTGACGTGGACCGCTGGAATTCTTTATCAGTGGAAGATCAAGAGGCCATGCGCGGTTACACTAAACTGGAAGGCAAGTTATTGAATAGCAATTCATTAACGACAGAAATAATGGCATTAGAAGAGCGGTTTGTACAGCACACCATGTCATACGGCGACATTAAGACCCAAGGCTTATTTTTTGTCTCTTGTGGAGCCACACCAATGCTATATCACAAGTATATTGACGCTAAATTAAACGGTAATGGTGATGTGCAATGTGATCCTACCCTAGATTATTTTCATCCCGTTAACGGTGCGGCTTTTTTTGCGCCGAGTGTCGAGTTTATTCACAATCATGCGGCCGTCTAATAAGCGCTGCGTTAGTTACCGGTAATATTGTAGTCGTGCTGGCTAATATCTTTTAATGCAAAGTTATGACGCTGACGACGCGCACCCTTGCCTACCGCTTTAGGCGGCACGAAGATGCGTTGCAAGTCCGCATCACCTTCACATAACTCATCGACTACACGTCTTATGTCACTGAGTGATTTATCTAACGCGCTATCGAAGTCTGGCGGTCTGCGTTTGCTATGGCCTTTTTCCATAAGTTGTGCAAAAACACGTTGGCAACCGCTGTTGACTGCCGCCGGCAAAGGCTCAGTGGTGGTTAGAAATGGCTGTTTAGTCTCACTACAGTACTTCAATAAAGCAACATATAAGCATAAGGGTTTATTGGCTAACGGTGTGGTCGCTTGTCTATTACCCAATATCACTGAGCGACTATTTAAATCTATGGTTAAAACTTGATTAGGGGTTGTAGTATGGTGAGTTTTATTAGGCTGTTCAAATGATGGAGTGTGCCGTTTAAGAAGATTGCATAATAGCCCACTGCTCAAGCCGGTAATCACCATTAACAGCCATGGCAATTGATAGGCCGTTTGTTGAATATAAATACCGTATGGTAGCAAGTTATGTTGCATTGTAACGACATGCTGTGGTTGTTGTTCAGCCAGTCTAAGGCCAATGTCATGTTGTCTTAAAAGCTCATTAGTATGAGCCAGATAGTCTAGCTTCAAGTTAGATTCGGCTTGTTCAAATACCGCGCGCTGAGTGTCAGCAATACGATTTATGTCGGCATTTATTTTCTGTACGAGTTGCGGTGTTGCGACGGCTATATTGTAACAATGCCCCAAATAATGACCCCACAGTATGCATAGGGTCGTAGCTAAAGAAAACAGCCACGGAGATTTAATATAAGTCGTTATTTTCCCATTCATTTTATACTTCACACTCTGAAATTTTCGCCATTCCCTGATAATCCCAAGGCATCGCTAAATGCTTAGCTAATTGGCAAAAGTGTACGGTATTGGTATGTTTTTTATGTATTAATAATAACGGCGTTGGTGCGTTTATATTTAACGTTATTGCGTTGAAGTTGGGCTTTATAGCAAGATCATTGGCGGCTAACATAAAAGTGATTTCGCCATTATATAGACGTGTTTCTAATGCTTGCTGACTATCAACGGTAACAATATCGAGATGTTCTGGCATCACGCCCCAGCGGCGCAGTGCCAGAGTGAAAAATGGATGTTCAACAGACCAGTGAGATGACAAGACACCTATTTTACTCGCCCAGAGGGTTTCAGTCGTTACGGCTGATACGTTGCCTGCGTAGTATAACGCGAGGGGAACGGGTGCTGATACCGCGCTAATAATGTAATTGGGAAATAATTTCGCGAGGATTACTTGCTGGTACGGCGAGCTAATAAATAGTGCGTCATAGGGATAAATGTTATTTGAAAGTTTGAGTTGAGGAAGTGTTTGCCACGTGATGGTGATATCGGAAAAGGTATTCAGTATGTCTTCATTGGCACACAGTCTGCCGCGTAATAGCGTGGCGTGGTGGTAATTCTCTACGTTGATATCTAACGGTCTGCTAAGCGTCTGTTGCTGGCCCTGACAAGATAACTGAGTAACGAACGACTGAAGTGCAGAATTTGGCGGTACTATTTGAATTAGAAACCCCGCGGCAGTAATACACAATAAACACACGAAGGTTACAAAAATATGTAGGAGGTTGACCGTTAATATTTTACTTAACATGTCGGAAAACCTCCATTATTTGGGAGCTAAATTACACCCAGTTCTGTCAAACGTTCGTGCAGGTAGCTGCCAGCGGTATACCGTTCAGACAATACAACCTCTGGTTCTGGATGTAAGAATAACGGTAGTGATATTCTGGAACGTGACATATCAGCGCCGTCTGGATTAATCACTCGGTGGCTGGTGGATGGGAAATACTGACCGGATGCTTCTTGTAACATATCACCGATGTTAATGATCAAATAACCAAAGTCGCTGGGTACATCCAGCCATTCATCGCCAGTCCCTTTGACTTGTAAACCTGGTTCATTAGAGGCCGGCAATATGGTTAACAGGTTAATATCTTCGTGAGCCGCTGCACGGATAGCACCAGCTTCTTCATCACCCGTCAATGGCGGATAATGCAATACCCGTAGTAACGTTTGATCACTTGTCTCTACCATACTGGACAGTGTTTGACTGTAGTGCTTTGCTACGTCTGCTGGTGAGTGGTTTTCCACCCAACCTAATAATTCAGATGCCAGTCTTTGCGCTTGGCCATAATAATCAGCGAGTGTTCCACTCAGGTTATCTGGACATTGTCCCCAAGGGTAAAAGTGGTAATATTCTTTAATATCTTTGGTTTTTGCACCCTTTGCGGTTTCTGATATGTTGGCTGGGAAAAAGCCGTCTTGGGTACCTTTGTTGTAAAGGTAATCATGCTTTTCTTCACTGTCAAAAAAGGTCTGCCATTCAGTGTAAATCTGCTCTACCAATTTTTGCGGGATAGGGTGGTTCTTCAATACTCCAAAGCCGGTTTGACGCAAGGACTCCACAAATAACTCAGCTGCATTGGGTGCGTTATAATCGATGGCTTCTATCTTCATTTCAATGTTCCTCGTAATACAATTTGTTCGTTCTATGGGCCGTTTAAATAAATATACCGGCTAGGGCGGCACTCATAAAGTTGGCCAGTGTTGCTGCTACAACGGCCTTCAAACCCAGTTTCGCGATATCCTGACGACGGTTAGGGGCCATTTGCCCAAGCCCTCCCATTAAAATAGCAATGGATGAGAAATTCGCAAATCCACACAAGGCAAAGGTTATAACCACTTGGGTTTGTGCTGATAAAGCCTCTTTCTGCGCAACAAAGTCTAAATAAGCCACAAATTCATTAATAACTACTTTTTGTCCAATGAAACTACCAGCAATATTCGCTTCTTGCCACGGTACACCAATCAAATAGGCAATAGGTTGGAATATGTAACCTAGGATAAGCTGTAAGCTTAGGTTATCGATACCGAAGAGGCTGCCAATCCAGCCAATGAGACCATTTAATAATGCAATTAAGGCGATAAAGGCAAGTAACATAGCACCAACATTCATTGCAATCTGCATTCCCGCAGAAGCTCCGCTAGCTGCTGCGTCAAAAATATTGGCATACTTTTGCTCGTCTAACGCTTCGGTTTTTAACTCGTCTTCTGGTGTTTGTTGCTCTGGTACCATGATCTTGGCCATTAACAAGCCACCAGGAGCAGCCATAAAACTGGCTGCTATAAGATATTTTAATTCCACACCCAACGCGGCATAGCCCACCATCACAGAGCCCGCAATTGATGCTAATCCCCCCACCATCACGGCATAAAGTTCTGAGCGCGTCATATTCGGAATAAATGGTTTAACGATTAAAGGCGCTTCTGTTTGTCCAGCAAATATATTAGCAGCAGCCGACATAGATTCTGGTCGGCTGGTCTTCAGTAAACGTTGTAAGCCTCCACCAATCCAGCGAATGATTCTGGTCATAATACCAAGGTGATACAGCACAGTTATTAAGGCTGAAAAGAACACAATCACGGGTAATACGTTAAAGGCGAAAATAAAGCCGAGAGATTTGTTGCCCAATTCGCCAAACAAAAAGGTAATGCCTTGATCACTGTAGGCAATTATTTGTGACACGCCATTAGCCATTGATAGCAGCAGGGCTTGACCCGCTGGAACATATAATACCAAGGCACCGAGTCCAGCTTGGAGTAAAAAGGCAAGAATGACGGTTCGTTTCTGGATGGCGCGACGGTTGTCGCTTAATAAGACTGCAATGGCTAACAATGCGATAATGCCAACAATACTTTGCATTGATATTCCTTAACTTAATTGAGTTTCTAAATGAGATTGAATGACGCTCAGGGCCACCGGATTGTCGCCACCATTTGTGACTACCATATCAGCGAACTTCCGACTAGGAGCAATGAATTCGTGGAACATCGGGCGAACAGTTTGTTCATATTGATTGAGCACTGATTCAATGCTTCTTCCCCGTGTTAAGCTGTCGCGCTTGACTCGTCGTAACAGACAAATATCTAGGGGAGTATCAACATACAATTTGATATCAAATTGGGAGCGGAGTCGTTCACAACTGAATAGTAGAATACCTTCAATGATGACAATTGAACGTGGCTGAATTGACGTTGTGTCACTTAGACGCGTATGGGTTTTGTAACAATACGCTGGGTAGTCAATGGATTTTCCCTGACGTAATTGCCCCAAATGCCGCTCTAAAAGTTCGTGTTCAAACGCATCTGGATGATCATAATTAGTACGCTCACGGACGTCCATGGCTAGATGGTCTTGTTTGCGATAATAATTATCTTCTCTTAGCACTGTAATTTTGTCTTGTTGCGCTTCTAACGCATTTACCAAGTTTTCAGTAAACAAGGTCTTGCCCGAGCCTGATGGGCCTGCGATAGCAATCACTAAATCAACAGACATGTAATTTCTCCACAAAATATTTTCGACACTATACCAGTAAGGTGGGTATACAAACAATGTCATTGATGAGCTTTCCAACGGTTTGTTTTCACAGGTGTGTAAAGTTATTCATGTTTCGTCTAGATTTGATGCCGATATAGACTATTGTCGTAAAAACCAAATGATTTATATCGGTTTTTGCATTGAGTTCCCTAAAAGCTAAAATAAATTCCTATGTTTTAACATTAGATCCATAAAAAACTGTCATTAATTCTTTACGAGATG
Organism: Alteromonadaceae bacterium; assembly: GCA_042091475.1. GTDB lineage: Bacteria > Pseudomonadota > Gammaproteobacteria > Enterobacterales > Alteromonadaceae > CAXRGH01. Next base: position 14,849 of record JBELHI010000021.1, on the reverse strand, counting down.
GCCGTAATGCACGTGTTTTTGTGATGTTACAGTAGTATTTTCAACGGTTTGTGTTGTATCTTCTGTTCTTGTGGTTTTTTTTTGCACAGTCACAAAAGTGAAACAAGTTTGAGCTAGTCTCACCAAACATTTTTGTATGTAATTTTATACCTTTAATATTTTAGGAAGTTGTTATGTTGACAAAGGTCAAATTTAATAGAATCGCGCTAGCAGTTGCATTGTCTTTAGGCATCGCATCATCTGCCGTTGCAAATGAAACTACCTCTGGTATCCGTGGCCAGATAACTAACCCAACGGGTGCTCCTGCAGCCAATGTGAGTGTTGTTATCACTCACGTACCAACGGGTGCTGTAAAGACAGTTACAACGAATGAACAAGGTGCGTATCGTGTGAAAGGTTTGCGCGTTGGCGGCCCATACAAGGTATTACTTGATTCTGACCAGTATCGCGATGAAGAATTTGAAGACATCTATTTACAACTTTCTAAAGCAGAACGTATCAGCGTACAGCTTGAGTCAGCCGACTTAGAACGTATTTCTGTTGTCTCAGCTCGCCCTGCATTTACCAGTGCTGGAAGTAGCAGTTATTTTGGTGAGTTTGATATCCAAAATCAAACGGGTACCACTCGTGACATGAAAGATTTATTGCGTTCTAACCCGTTGGTTAATGTCAGTAATAACGGTGACCGTTCTATGACTATCGCGGGTTCTAATCCTCGTTTTAATAGCATTACAGTTGACGGTATTGCGCAAAACGATAACTTTGGTTTGAACGGTGGTGGTTACCCAACACAGCGTTCACCGCTACCACTTGATGCATTATCACAAATCACGGTTGACGTTGCGCCATTCAACACAAAGGTCTCTGGCTTCTCTGGTGGTCATGTAAACGCCGTATTAAAGTCTGGTACAAACGACTTCTCAGGAAGCGTGTTCGTTGAGAAATTTTCTGATGACTTAGCAGGTAATCCTGTTGACGAAAATGGCGTTGAATCTGAGCTTGCAGAATTCTCTTCTACCACCAAAGGTGCGTCTTTATTTGGTCCTATCATTAAAGATAAATTATTCTTTGCACTTTCTTACGAAGGTTACGAGTCACCACAAACACTAGAGTTCGGCCCTGACGGCTCGTCAGCTTTGTTGAAAACTAATGCGACGGTTGAAGAGATGAACGATGTTATTCGTGTCGCCCAAAGCGTATACGGTATGACTGATGAGCAATTGGGTTCATGGGATCTTCAGCCAGTAGAAGAAGATACTAAATATACTGTGAAGCTTGATTGGAATATCAATGAAGACCACCGTGCAGCATTGACCTATCAAAACAGTGAAGGTAACCGTACGCGTTCATTTACGAGCAGTGCAGGCACACTGAAGTTGAGCTCAAACTGGTACAACGTGTACGAAAAACTTAACAACGTGAGCGCCTTTTTGTATTCAGATTGGAGTGAGGACTTCTCAACTGAAATGAGCGTTACCGTCCAGGACAAAATTAATCGTCAGCAATCATACGGGTCTACCGCAGATGTGACGGTTCGAGGTCTTGAAAGTGGCGGTGCCATCCGTTTTGGTTCTGATGAATTTAGACATGCAAATAGTCTTGATAACCAATTCACTAAATACAGCTTTGAGGGAACCTACATGCTAGGTGACCACAGCATTACTGGTGGTGTGGTTTATGATATCAGAGCAACTCAAAACTTGTTTGTACCTAACTCACTAGGTAAATACGACTTTGCATCGTTGGCAGACTTTGAAGCGCAATTGGCGAACCGTTACACGTATGAGAACGGCACAGGTAATGATCCGTTTAATGCTGGCGCTGACTTTGAACAACAGACTACGTCATTGTTTATTCAAGACAGCTGGGATGTGACCTATGACTTGAACGTGACTTATGGTGTTCGTTATGAGCGGTTGACTACTGATGGTAAACCACCTTATAACATCGCTTCTGAAGCACGTACGGGCTATCGCAATGACGCCAACCTTGACGGTTTAGATATTTTCTTACCACGTGTTGGCTTTAACTATACCTTGAGTGATGATACAACGATTCGCGGTGGTGTAGGTCGTTATACTGGCGGTGCACCAGATGTTTGGATTTCTAATGCATGGTCGCAAAACGGTGTCGCTAATGGTAAGTTTGTTGCCACAGACTTTGCAGTACCAAGCAATGGTTTGACGGGTATTCCACAAGCAGGCTTGGACGCTCTTGAGAACGCGGTAAACAATGGTGACGTGTCGCTAACAGATCCGAACTTTGTTATGCCTTCAGACTACCGTGCGCAAATAGCCGTTGACCAGATCATTGATATCCCATTATTGGGTGATGATTATGAACTGACAGCAGAATACATGTATGTTACGCGCAAAGACTCTCAATTCTGGCGTGATGCTTCGTTACAAGAGTGGGACATTGCTGGCTATTCAAAAGATGGCGGCCGTATCTTATATAATGATGATGACACTAACTACGACATCATGCTAACTAATGCAGGTGATGGCGGTCGTTCTAAGTTATTTACATTACAACTGGCCAAATCATTTGATAATGGCTTCAACTTATCGATGTCATACGCTAACCAAGATGTAACTGAATCAAATGAGGGCGCATCTTCAACAGCACGTAGTAACTACCGTTATTCACCAGCGATCAACCGAAACATTCCGGCTGATCACCTAGGTGCTGGTCGCTACTCGATTGAACACGCTTTTAACATGAACCTGTCCTATCAAAAAGCTTTCTTTGGCGACTACAACACGACAGTGAACATGTTCTTGTCTCGTTCTTCAGGTGCAGCAGTGTCGTACATTATTCAGCCAAGTGCTTCAACAGCATACGATCAAATAGTACCAGATTTCAGTGCGGGTAACTTCTTAGCCTACATTCCAACGGCTAACGATCCTAACATGAACTATGGCGCCGATCCGGTTGCTGCTGCTGAGATGGAAAGTGAGTTGTTAGCATCAATCCAAGAAGCGGGTTTAACACAGTTTGCAGGTTCTTATGCACCTAAAAACTCAACACAATTACCTTGGAATACGACGTTAGATATGGCTATTAGCCAAGAAATTCCAGGTCTAGTTGACGGCGTGAAAGGTAAGTTGTACATGACCATTAGCAACGTGTTGAATCTGATTGATAAGGACAAAGGTAAGTTCTTTGAAAATCGCTTTGGTACGTACCGTCTTTACACAATATCGGGTTATGATGCAGAAGGCCGTGCAATGGTTGATGACATCAAGAACGATAGCCCTACGTTTGACAGAGAAGACTCTACATGGCGTGTCAACGTTGGTGTACGTTTTAGTTTCTAAGTAATCGTATTGCCTATAAAGAGCCGGCTAAATAGCCGGCTTTTTTGTCCATAATGTAAGGAGCATAAAATGCAATTTCGCTTTTCAAAATTATTAACGTGGATGACGGTTTCTTCAGTCAGCATACTCACAGCTTGCAGTAACCCAGAGTCAACGCTGGAAACCAGCTGTGCAGATAAGACTAATATCACCCCCATATCAAGCTTAACATCGAATCTTTCTAGTTTACCTACCACAGCCCGAGTTGAAGGCATTGTCACTTATACTGCCGCAGATAAAGACGGACTCGGTGGTGTTTATTTACAATCATCTCGCGCGCAAATGGATGATACAGAAACAACCTCTGAAGGGGTTTTTGTGAAAACTGATGACTTGCGGTATACCGTGGGTATGCGTGTAATTGTTAGCGGTGCACCCAAGGCAACCACAAATGGTGTTAGTCTAACAGATAGTGAATTACTCTCTGTCTGTGCTACCAACGCCCTGAGTGACACAGATGCAGTTTCTGTTACCTTGCCTGTTGAATCACTGGCGCGTTACCAAGAATTATCTAATATGTGGGTTGAATTACCACAAGATTTGGTCATGAGTCAGAGCTATCAGTTTGGCCGTTATGGTCATGTGGGGTTGTCATCAAAACGTTTAATTAACCCGACCAACCGCTACCTGCCTGATGATCCCAAAGGCGCATTGTTACGTGCTGAAAATAAACGTGACTTGCTGATTATGGATGATGGCTCTAATCGTCAAAACCCATCAAGCTATACGCCATATCCCGTGTTCTCTGGTGACTTACGCTTACCTACAGGTACTGTATTAGCAAGCGTCAGCGGCGTTATGGGTGAGTTCAAGGGCAAACCAATATTACAACCCATACTAACTAAACCATTAACCTGGCAATTACCCAAGGACGATAACCGCGAGTTACCGGCACGTAAACAGAACACAGATGTTCGTTTTGCTACCTTCAATGTTCTGAATTATTTCACCACATTAGACGACCGCGGCGCCGACAATGAACAAGAATTGGAGCGTCAAACACTAAAAACCGTCAAAGCGATTAATGCCAGTAATGCTGATGTGATTGGTTTAGTAGAGATTGAAAATAATGGTTATGGTGAGGATTCTGCCATTGCGACCTTGGTTACTAGATTAAACAAAAATCAATCGCCTGATAATTTTTGGGACTACATAGTACCCAAACAAAGCCGCTTGGGCACGGACAGTATAAGTGTTGCTATTATCTTTAAAGGCCAGCGAGTTATGCCCGTGGGTGACGCCATAGTAATCACGGCTACTCCCTTTGACGCTAATACTCGCCGTCACCGTACCCCTCTGTTACAAGTATTTAAAAGCAATACCAGTGGCAACACAGTAAGCTTTGTGGTTAATCATTTTAAATCAAAAGGTAGTTCTTGTGGAGAAGGCTCTGACGATCCGTTTCAAGGCAATTGTAACGGCGATAGAACGGCTGCCGCTAAAAGCCTGATCACCGTGATCAAGGGGTTAGTGAATAGTGAGG
>JBELHI010000021.1:0-9907 GCA_042091475.1 Alteromonadaceae bacterium | reverse complement strand
CAACAATGGTATCGACCTGACGTGTATCGTTCTTCCGATCACGATCCGGTATGGCTTGATGTAAAACTATAGGGTAACAAGGCAATGAAATTAATTTGGACGCTGGTCTTTTCAGCGATGTCAGCGTTAGTCACGACAGGGTGTAGCAATAATATGGCGTTAACTGATGTTGAAAGTACTGAGCAAAATAATCAAACCTCATTGGTAGTTGCTTCATTCAATGTCAGTATGGATGCCAGTAATTATACCTCCCAAGCTAACGCGACCGGGCGTGAACTGTTGGATCGGTTATCGTCAGGGGTTCATCCACAAATTAATAACATTGCCGAAATTATTCAACGCGTCGCGCCAGATATTATTCTGCTGAATGAGTTTGACTATGGCGATGATAGCCAACAACGTATTAGGGATTTCAAAACCCGCTATTTGGCAAAGTCGCAGTCTGGGCAAGCGGCCATTGACTATCCTTACCATTTTGTTGCACCGGTAAATACCGGCGTAGCTGTGCATAAAAATACCACAGATAATCATGGCTACGGTTGGTTTCCCGGCCATTATGGTATGTTGGTATTGAGTAAATACCCTATTGATACAAACCACGTGCGGACCTTTCAAAAATTCCTTTGGAAAGATATGCCCAATACGCTGATGTCTACCATTAAACGTAAAGATGGTAATTTGTGGTATAACGGTGAAATAGCGGAAAACCTGCGTTTGTCATCCAAGTCCCATTGGGATATCCCCGTTAATGTGAACGGTAAAACCATACATATATTTGCTAGCCACCCAACACCACCAGGGTTTGACGGGGTGGAGAATCGCAATGGTAAACGTAATCACGATGAAATTCGCTTTTGGTATGACTATATCAGTGATCAAGACAATGATTATATCTATGATGATAAAGGCGCTTACGGAGGCTTTACTGGTGACCGTTTCATGATTATGGGTGACCTCAATGCATCTGAAGTTGAGGGCAGTGCGGATCAAGCAATGATTGCGGCGCTATTGAATCACGACAAGGTTAATGATGACATTGTGCCACAGAGTGATGGCGGCCCTATGAACCGTCCAAATAATCCAAATTCAGCCTATCATACAGCGCATTGGGCAATGCGAGTAGATTATGCAGTGCCGTCACGGTTTGGTATCACAGTGCAGGACAGCGGGGTGTTCTGGCCAGCACCAGAGATGCCATTGTACCCGTTGGTAAAAACGCGTAAGGCATCGTCTGATCACAGGCTTGTGTGGATTAAAATTAATGTGGAGTAACATCTTCAAATAATTCTTGTACCCGCGCGCGAATGGTCTCAATGTTATTAACGTCAGCTGGGGCAATAAATATGGTGTCATCTCCAGCAATGGTGCCGAGTACACCATCAGATTGGCTCAATGAATCTAACAAGCGGGCGATCAGTTGTGCCGCGCCTGGCGTCGTTCTGATGATTATCATCACGTGATTGTGCACAATATCCAATACCAGATGACGCAGTGGACTCTTGGCTGTTGGCATACCCATTTCAGGCGGCAAACAATAGACCATCTCGCCTCGTGCATTACGGGTACGGACCGCGCCAAATTTACTCAGCATTCTAGAGATTTTAGATTGGCTGATGTTTTGGAATCCTTTTTCCTTGAGTGCATCCACAATGTCCAATTGTGAACCTAGGTTTTCACCGCGTAATAATTCTTTAAAAGCCTTGATAAGTGCTTCTTGATTAGCTGCCATTGGGTACCCTTTTTTATTATGGTTTGGATATGGTTTGGATATATTTTGCCTAAACTGTTGAAACTCTGCAAACAGTCCTTATATTAATGTACAACAATTTTTGGCTATTCGGCTAAATTCAGAGAAATTCTATTACATTGTCAGGAGAATGATATGAAAGTTGCAGTACTTGGTGCCGCTGGTGGCATTGGACAAGCGTTATCGTTACTATTAAAAACCCAGTTACCGGCTGGAAGTGAGCTGGCTCTTTATGACGTTGCTCCTGTTGTGCCTGGTGTCGCTGTTGACCTTAGCCACATACCAACAGACGTTGCAGTAAAAGGCTTTGGCAAGGATGATTTGGCTGACGCTCTTACCGGTGCAAACATTGTACTTATCCCTGCTGGTGTGCCGCGTAAGCCAGGTATGGATCGTTCTGACTTATTTAATATCAACGCAGGTATTATTAAAGCATTGGTTGAAGGCGTTGCTGACAACTGTCCTGACGCTTGTTTAGGTATTATCACAAACCCTGTTAACACCACGGTGCCGATTGCTGCAGAAGTACTGAAAGCTAAAGGTGTATACAACAAGAACAAATTATTTGGTGTAACAACATTGGATGTTATCCGTTCTGAAACCTTTGTTGCAGAATTGAAAGGCTTGAAAGCTACTGATGTTCATGTGCCAGTTATTGGCGGTCACTCTGGTACTACAATTTTACCATTGTTGTCTCAAGTGAAAGGTGTGTCATTCAGTGACGAAGAAGTTGCAAGTTTGACTACACGTATCCAAAACGCTGGAACTGAAGTTGTTCAAGCTAAAGCGGGTGGCGGCTCTGCAACCTTATCTATGGGTCAAGCAGCGGCGCGCTTCTGTTTGTCACTGGTAGCGGCAATGAAGGGCGAGAATGTGGTTGAGTACACCTATGTTGAGACTAACAGCGATGATGCTGCATACTTTGCACACCCAGTTCGTTTAGGTCCAAATGGCGTAGAAGAAATCTTATCTTACGGTGACTTAAGTGCGTTTGAAACTGAAGCACGTGACAGCATGCTTGACGGTTTACGTGGTGACATTAAAATTGGCGTTGAGTTTGTAAACGGTTAATTTTAATCAGCGACAAAAAAGCCCGCTGAGATAGCTAATATCCAGCGGGCTTTTTAATGAGCTGTTAATCTATAGGCTTCAGTATTGCTATTTTTGGCTACCTAAACAACGCGTTCTACTGCTAATTTAGCAAGGGCTACAAGGGCCTGCTTTTCTGCCGAATCATTCAGTGCGCCAAGGCAAGCAATTGCACGCTCAGACGCATCTACCGCTTTGCTCTTAGTATACTCAATAGCGCCTGTATCACGCATTGTTTGTTGAATTGTTGCTAGATGAGGCAAGCCATTGGCATTTTCAATGGCATCTCTAATCAACGCCGATTGTTGTTCATTACCATGCCACATTGCATAGAGTAACGGCAGTGTAGGTTTACCCTCTGCCAAATCATCACCCACATTCTTACCCATCTCTGACGCGTCGGCCTGATAATCCATGATGTCGTCAACTAATTGAAACGCTGTACCTAAATACTTGCCGTAATCTTGCATAGCTTCAACAATAAAGGCTGGCTGCTCACTTAAAATTGCCGCTAATTGCGTTGCTGCCTCGAAAAGCCGCGCAGTTTTACTATAAATGACCTGCATGTAACTGTCTTCGCTAACGTCAGGATCATTGCAATTCATCAGTTGCAATACTTCACCCTCTGCAATCACATTGGTTGCGTCAGATAAGACTTGCATCACTTCCATGCGATTCAACGACACCATCATTTGGAATGAACGGGTATACAAGAAATCACCAACCAAAACACTCGCTTGGTCACCAAATACGGCATTGGCGGTTTTGCGTCCTCGTCTGAGGGTAGATTCATCCACTACGTCGTCATGCAACAAGGTTGCGGTGTGGATGAACTCAATAATCGCAGCGAGTATATGATGCTGTTCGCCCTGTATACCCATTGCCCTAGCGGCAAGCACACTTAACAGGGGCCGAATGCGTTTACCGCCGCTATTAACAATGTAAAAGCCCAACTGTTGTATGAGGGCAACGTCAGATTCTACTTGCTTTGATATTATAGCGTTTACGGCACGCATATCTTCTGCGGCAATGTGATTGACTTGGTTTATATCCATAGTGACAGAAATGACTAATTGAGTGGGCGTTATTGTAACGTAAATCGTCAGAAGATACAGTACTTTGTGGTTGTTTAAGGGTACCAAATAAGGCAATATAATACCCACAACCGCGGTTGTGTTTGAACGAGGTATCTGTCATTTGATGTTTGATTTATCAGGTAGTTTAAAAACTAGCCGATTTTTTGATAAAATTCCAAAAATCACTTGCGAGCTATGTTTAGTTCACGTACAATCCGCGCCCTGAGTAGAATTCAAAGCGCTTGTTATGGCGCTGTTATGAGCGGAGTAAATTATGTACGCGGTTTTCCAAAGTGGTGGTAAACAACATCGTGTGGCTGAAGGTCAAACCGTTCGTCTTGAAAAAATCGAAGTAGCATTGGGCGAATCTATTGAGTTCGACGGTGTGTTGATGGTAAGCAATGGCGACGACATTAAAATTGGTACCCCTTATGTTGAAGGTGGTAAAGTGACGGCGGAAGTGGTAAACCACGGTCGCGGTGACAAAGTTAAGATAGTTAAGTTCCGTAGACGTAAGCATTCACGTACGCAACAGGGACATCGTCAGTGGTTCACGGAAGTGAAAATCACAGGCATTAACGCTTAATAGGAGTTTAGAAAAATGGCACATAAAAAAGCTGGTGGTAGTACTAAAAACGGTCGCGATTCAGAAAGTAAACGCCTAGGTGTTAAGCGTTTCGGTGGCCAAGATGTATTAGCTGGAAATATTCTAGTTCGTCAACGTGGTACACGTTTCCACGCTGGTGACAATGTGGGCATTGGTAAAGACCACACTCTATTTGCTTTATCAGACGGTAAAGTACAATTTGAAGTGAAAGGCCCTAAAAATCGCAAGTTCATAAGCATTGTAGCTTAAGCGATTTCAGTAATTCAAAAAGCCCCGCTTCAGCGGGGTTTTTTATTTGTGTTAGCGAATGTATGGGGCGACATTTCAATCCATTCAATATGCATCTATGCTAAATAAGCACATATTCAATATAGCGTAAAAAGAGTTAGAGTAATGAAATTTGTAGATGAGGCTGATATCCGCGCCGAAGCGGGCGACGGAGGTAACGGGATCGTTAGCTTTAGGCGTGAAAAGTATATACCAAAAGGTGGCCCTGATGGCGGTGACGGCGGTGACGGCGGTAGCGTATTCATGGAAGCCGATGAAAACTTAAACACCCTAATTGACTTTCGTTTTGAACGTTTTCACCGTGCCGAACGTGGGCAAAATGGACAGCGAACCGATTGTACTGGTCGTGCCGGCGCTGATTTGACATTGAAAGTACCTGTTGGAACTCGCGCCACTGACATTGATACGGGTGAAGTGTTGGGTGATTTAACTTACCACGGTCAGCGTATGATGGCGGCTAAAGGTGGATTCCATGGTTTAGGCAATGCAAGATTTAAAAGCAGTACAAACCGTGCGCCTCGTCAGAAATCCAATGGTACCCCAGGCGATATACGCAATATTAGGTTAGAACTGATGTTGTTGGCGGACGTGGGTATGTTAGGCTTGCCTAATGCAGGTAAATCAACCTTTATCCGCTCTGTTTCAGCCGCTAAGCCTAAAGTCGCCGATTATCCATTTACCACCCTGGTACCTAATTTGGGTGTAGTGAGATTGGAATCACAACAAAGCTTTGTGGTCGCTGACATTCCTGGTTTGATTGAAGGTGCTTCTGATGGTGCTGGTTTGGGGATCCGTTTTCTTAAACACCTAGAGCGTTGCCGAGTATTAGTTCACTTGGTTGATATCATGCCTATTGATGGTTCAGATCCAGTAGATAATGCTAACGCAATTATATCTGAGCTAGAAAAGTACAGCCCTAAATTGGCGAACAAGCCGCGCTGGTTAGTTTTCAATAAGGTTGATTTAATGATGCCTGATGAAGCTGATGAAGTGTGTAAAGATATTGCCGAAAGATTAGGCTGGGCTAATAAAACCTATCAAATATCAGCATTCCAGAAGCAGGGGACCCAAGAAGTTTGTCAAGACTTGATGGACTTTATTGAGTCTCTACCCCCGGAAGATGAATCTTCAGCTGATGATGATGACAGCGAAGTTAAGTTCAAGTGGGATGATTATCACAATGAACAGCTAAACCAAGCTGACGATTTGGACGATGACCTAGATGACGACGACGATTTTGATCCCGATGACTACGACGTTGAAGTTATTTATCGTAAATAACGTTTACAAGATAACTTGAAGTTATAAAAGCCCTGATAATATTGATGATATCGGGGCTTTTTTATATGAAACAGAAAATATTTACTTACAAAACCGCTGACCTAACATAAGCATACTCATGGTATTGTCTAGTTATTAGTCAATTCTCGTCAGCGGGTTTTAATATGCGTTTAAATTCAATTGGTTGTCTGTGGCTGTTGTACGTATTGACAGGCTGCGGTGGCGGTGGAACAGAAACTTCTGAGACACCTCAACCGCCTGTTACTGAACAGCCAACGCCGCCTAATTTGCCGCCTGCACCACCGGTTGAGCAACCATCTCGTCCTATTAATTATCTAACCTCTATCCACTTTCATGATCAAGATCCTACGTTAGGCGAAATCAGTGGTGATTTACTATTAATACGGCCAACACAAGATAATAGTGGGATTATTGACCTCGAGTATGTGCTGTTTTGGTATGGTCAAGAGGGTGATTACTCCAGTGAGCCCTTTCACGTTATCCAAACGTCTGAGCAGTTTATTGTGATTGCCGAAAATACACCGTTACCTGTAAACACCTTAGGTATTGCCGTGGCGCTTCGCAACAGTGCTGGTAATAGCGAGGTGCTAAGTCATGTTGAATTTCGTGACTATCAAGCGGATGTATGGATCGCTGGGCCAGGCGGAAATGAGTTGGATAATTGGTTTTATGGGATTGAAAAACCGGCCCTGGGTATGAAAAAAAGTAGTCATGATGGGGCTGTTTGTGAGGTCAGTAACGGCCTTGTGTCTGTCACCCATATGCAATTTGAAAGTGACGAAAGGCCACTAACGGATGGTCAAGGGATAGTTGCGGACGATATAGCGTATCCCCCTTATCAATTTGAATGTGATCCCGGTTATCAACAAGATTCCGACACAATTACAGACGACTATGGCCCATTCACTTATTCGGCGGTAAACGATGCATTATATTACGGCACATTGAGTTACAACGCGTTGAGTGAGTACACCGTAAAACCACCCTTGGGTGACATGGCGAGGTTGCGGGTTCATTACGGAAGTCGTTTTAATACCAATGCTTTTTGGGATGGGGCTTACGCGAATTTCTCTGACGCTTATCCTATGTTCTACTCTACCGTGGCATTGGACATAGTGGCTCATGAAATGGCTCACGGTATGCTTGAGCATATATCGGAGCTGTCCTTCTTTAATGGACCAATGAGCAATGATGCAAAAACTGCCCATGAGGCATTTGCAGATATCAGTGGCGTAATGGTTAAAGCAAAAGTGGGTCACACAGACCATTTGTGGCAACATGGGGCGGCTGTCTACGGACCCGTTAGACAACTCGACCAAGTGATAACTGAGTCTGGTGCTAGCGCGAGCTACCTAGATCGGGGTAGCAACGGAAACACAGATAACTTTTATTTAAATATTGGATTACTGACATTTCCATTCTATGTGCTAGGGAATGAGTGGGATATCAGCAGCGCTTACCGGCTATATGTTAATGCAGCTGCGACGTGCTGGCACAATCAAATGAGTTTGCTTGACGCTGCTCAATGCATTGTAGACACCGCGGACTCAGAGCAAACAAAACAGCAAGTGGTTGCTGCATTTCGTCAGATTAAGTTACCCATAGGAGATAATCTGTTATTGAGTCATTTTAGCGCGACTCAAAGTAAACTTCAGGTCCGTTTTAATGATACGTCGGAGGTAGCGCAGGGCGTAGTAGATATTGACCAATTGATTTGGGATTTTGGTGACGATAATACGTCTTCTGAGGTATCTCCTAGCCATCAATATACACAGGCCGGAGACTATGCTGTGACTCTCACAGTTATTAGCACTACGGGCCTGCAAGACAGTTTTACCCGTCAATTAACGGTGACTGATCAATATTGTAGTCTGCGTAGCAGTGGTAGCCCGCTTATCCTTGGTGGAAGCGTCAACCAACAGCCGTGGATGGCAGGAGAACAAGGTCTGTTTTTTGATGTGAGTGATAGTGACGAGTTACATATAGTTATAGATGGCGATGGCACAACCTCTATTGGTGGCACTGACTGGGCCCTGTGGATAGATATTGATGACAATGGTGTCTTTGGTGAAGATGAACGCTTTGTTTCCTTAACGTTTCCGCCAGAGACGCCGTTTGGCGCAAACATAAGCCTAGATATTACTGATCTACCAACCGTTGACGGTGCAAGAATGGCCAGAATTATAGGGGGTACATTTGTTCCAGATAGTTGTTCTGGGGCAAGTAATCGAAGTGTCGATATGTGGTTGCATTGGTGATATGCGATTGATTTTTATTTTTGGTTTTAGTTCTTGTTCTTATGAAGTGCCTTTTTAATACTTGTATTGTTAAGGGGGACTGATGATTGTTACTAGCTTGGACTATACGTATTGATACTGAAACTTAAACGCAGCTTGTATATTCTTCAGTATTGAAAACAAAAACGCCGGCATAAGCCGGCGTTTTTTATTTAATTGTCGCTGTGATTATTTCACACGACGACGAATAGCAATTGCCACCATACCGAACAGAAGGGCGAACATAGTACCACTTCCTTTCGATTCTTCAGGCGTTTGCTCTGGGTCAGCAGCCACATTCATTGTGATGTTCATTTCAGCAGTTCGAAGACCTACTGAGTCACTTACCATCACGTTGAAGCTATAGCTTTGTGCCGCGTTTACAAACGGTGCTCTGAAAGACACACTACCCGTATCGCTAACTTGCGCTTCATTGAATGCACCAAGCTTAACAGTGTCTTCTTGTGTCCAAGTAAAGGTAACGTTATCTGTTTTACTAGATGTTACTTCAAATGTTACTAGGTCACCCTCAACAACGTCATAGCTTGCTGCGCCAGATAAGGCGATTTCTTCAGCATCTGCGTTAACAACCATCACTGTGAAGATTTCAGTCTCTCCGCCAAGTGCTAGTTGAATGTCTACAGCTGTGTGCTCTGCAACATCAGCAGGGGTTGTAATTGACAATGTACCTGTTGTTTCACCAGAAAGTACAAGGGCATCAGCGACTTCACCAGTAGACAATACTGACCATGCAGCTGCGCCGTTTAGGCCGGTACCCGCTAATTCAATGGTACCCGTACTGTTTTCATCAATGTTGAAATCAGTTGTTACTAAGGTGTAAGCAACAGGACAAGAATCAACACCAGCACAACCTAGACCAGTAAAGTTGGTGTAGTCAAATGCTACCCAGCCCGCGAAATCTACTGCGTCGTCAGTAATAATATCTGGTGTTGCGGTTAGCTCACGACGCATACCTGCACCTTGCATACCGTTACCAATCACACCCCAGAAGAAGCCATCTGGTGAACCACCGTATTGACCGATAGAGTCAACCACTTCGTTGTTAAGGTGTAATAGGAAGGTGTCATCACCGGTAAATTTACCCACTGACTCGCCCATTACCGTATTACCAAGAGCTTGCAGGTCAGCAACTGCGCGCTCAGATGTCACAACGTGGCTTTCACCCGCTGCAAGTACTGCGTCTGCCGCCATACCAAAGTCAATGAACGTTTTCTCAGTATCGCCATTGAATGAAATAGACAATTGGATGTTTGCAAATGGAATGTCAGTGTCAGATAAGTTACTGATTTCTACTGCACCGTAAGCGTACATATCGGCAGAGCCGTTGCCCGCTGAACCGTATTCACCGTTGATGTACTCGGTGATCATTACACTAACACCTTCTACTACTACATCGTCAACAGCACCGCCTGAATCGCCTGTTTCAACACCTTCACACTGGTCGCCATAAAGCGCGTCAGCCCATGTTGGATAGTCAACAAACGGGTTACGGTTACCTTGT
>JBELHI010000020.1:0-32692 GCA_042091475.1 Alteromonadaceae bacterium | reverse complement strand
CTGAAAAAGACGCAATAAACGCTGGCTCAGTATGGTGGGATGGCGAATTATTCAGTGGCCGTCCTGACTGGAAAAAGATGCATGACTACGGCCATGGCGTATTATCTGAAGAAGAGAAAGCATTTTTAAACGGGCCAGTAGAGACTGTCTGTAACATGGCAGACGAATGGGAAATAAACCATAAAAATGCCGATTTACCACCTGAAATTTGGCAATATCTGAAAGATAATAAATTCTTTGCGATGATAATCAAAAAAGAATTTGGCGGCTTAGAGTTTTCAGCTTATGCGCAATCTCGTGTATTACAAAAGATCTCAGGTTCAAGTATTGTACTTGCAAGTACCGTCGGCGTACCAAACTCATTAGGTCCGGGCGAGCTATTACAACACTATGGAACTAAACAGCAGCAAGAACATTACTTGCCGCGACTGGCAGTCGGTCAAGATGTACCTTGTTTTGCCCTGACAAGCCCTGAAGCAGGATCAGACGCTGGCGCAATACCAGACACGGGTATCGTATGTAAAGGTATGTGGAATGGTGAAGAAGTACTGGGTATGAAAATTACCTGTAACAAACGCTACATTACCTTAGCACCCATAGCGACCGTGGTTGGTCTAGCAATAAAATTAAAAGATCCTGAGGGTCTGTTAGGTGACACCAAAGACATAGGTATTACCTGTGCCCTGATCCCCAGAGATACTGACGGACTAAAAATAGGCCGTCGCCACTTCCCGTTGAACATTCCATTTATGAATGGTCCTATCCAAGCAAACGACATGTTTGTACCTTTGGATTACATCATTGGTGGTGCAGCCATGGCCGGGCAAGGCTGGCGCATGTTGGTAGAGTGTTTGTCGGTTGGTCGCTGTATTACACTGCCGTCAAATTCTGCGGGTGGTGCGAAAACCGTCGCGCTGGCGAGTGGTGCCTACTCTCGTATAAGACGTCAGTTCCGTTTACCCATTGGTCAGATGGAAGGCGTAGAAGAGATGTTAGGTCGTATGGGTGCTAATGCGTATCTAATGGATGCGGTGACTAGCATGACGATGGTTGCCCTCGACAACGGCGAAAAGCCTTCGGTTATATCAGCGATTTGTAAGTATCACCTAACGGAAAAGATGCGCCAAGTCGTCAATGATGCAATGGATGTCCATGGCGGTAAAGGTATCTGCTTAGGTCCAACAAACTATTTAGGACGTGCTTATCAAGGTGCGCCAATCGCAATCACGGTAGAAGGTGCTAACATTCTTACCCGTAATATGATGATTTACGGTCAAGGTGCCATTCGTTGCCATCCATTTGTGTTAAAAGAAATGTTGGCCGTCCAAATTGAAGACAAAAAACAAGCGTTGAATGAGTTTGATAACGCGGTATTCGGGCATGTTGGCTTCGCCCTTAGTAATACCATGCGCTCACTGTGGGCAAGTTTCACCGGTACACGCTTGTTATCATCGCCAGTCAGTGATGAAACTGCAAAATACTACCGCGCTATGCAAACATACAGCGCTAACCTCGCGTTACTGTCAGATATGAGCATGGCCTTGTTAGGTGGTAGTTTGAAACGTAAAGAACGTATCTCAGCTCGATTGGGCGACATGCTATCGTACCTATACCTAGGATCGGCGGTACTTCATCGTTACCATACGCAAGGTCGCAACAAAGACGAGTTGGTATTTGTACACTGGTGTATGCAAGATTGTTTGAACAAGCTTGAAGACAGTATGGTTTCATTACTTGAAAACTACCCGTCTAAAATTGTCGGCAGCGTGCTTCGCCGTATCGTGTTGCCATTTGGCAAACGCTATACCGCACCAAGTGATAAGCTTGATCACAAAATTGCTGTGGTTCTACAAAATCCAAGTGAGCTGCGCGACCGTCTCGGTGAAGGTCAGCACCTAGCAGCAGATGAAGGCAATCTTGCCGGTCAGTTAGAAAAAGCACTCGTAGACATGGTTGCTTGCGAGCCTCTTTTCGACAAAGTTGTTAAGGCATCTGGCGAGCGTCTACCCTTCTTAGCCTTGGATAAAGTAGCAGAGAAAGGTTTAGTTCTAGGCGTGATTACAGAGCAAGAAGCACAATTGATGCGTGACACTGAGGTAGCCCGTTTAGCCGTCATTAATGTTGATGATTTTGATACTCGTGAGCTAATGATTGGTGCCGATGCGCAACCCGCTGATGTTATGCCACAAGAGAACGTTGCTTAGTTAACTGACTAACAACTAACGAGTAACTATATTAAACGCCAAGGCATGTCCTTGGCGTTTTTTTGCCTGCAAATATCTCTAACCAATAATTTAACATTTATTTCACTATTTCAACTGAACAATCTAGCAATAGTTGGCTTGCTATAGTATATTGTTAACAATCTACCAAGAATAGCTTGAGAATACTGTGTTAGAAAAAAATATAATTCAAGACGTAAATGTTGAATATTACCAGATACCACTCTCTGAGGTGTTGTCAGATGCAAAACACGGAGACCATACGCACTTTGAGTTAGTCGTCGCCCGTGTAACCTGCGTGGATGGTATGCAAGGCGTTGGCTATACCTATACCGGCGGTAAAGGTGGAAGAGCCATCGCTGCCATTATTGAGCATGATCTCAAGTCCTTGTTGACCGGTTTAGATGCGGGACGTATTGAACACGTTAATGAACAGATGTTATGGCATATGCATTACGTGGCCCGTGGTGGTTTAGTCTCGTTTGCTTGTTCCGCCATAGACATCGCGTTGTGGGACATTCGTTGTAAACGCCTTGAGCAGCCGTTATGGCAAGTCGCTGGCGGTAATTCAGACCGTGTCGCCTGTTATGCTGGCGGTATTGATCTCAATTTCTCATTAGATAAATTAATTGCCAATAATCAGCGCTATCTTGACCGTGGTTTTGATGCAGTAAAAATTAAGATTGGCCAGCAACATTTACGTGATGACGTTGAGCGCGTAGCAGCAGTCAGAGAGCTGATTGGCTCACAACGCAAGTTCATGGTAGATGCAAACTATTCAATGTCTATTGGTCAAGCCGTTAAGGCAGGCCTAGCCCTAGAGCCTTATGACCTAACGTGGTTTGAAGAGCCTACCCTACCCGATGATTACAAGGGTTACGCTCATATTGCCAACAAAATCAATATCCCCCTTGCAATGGGCGAAAACTTGCACACAATTCAAGAGTTCACATACGCCGTAGATCAAGCAAAATTAAGTTACTTGCAGCCTGACGCTTCAAATATTGGCGGCATTACGGGTTGGTTAAAAGTAGCATCTCTAGCACAAGCACACAACGTACAAGTTTGCAGTCACGGAATGCATGAACTCCACGTATCACTCATGGCGTCTCAGCCCCATGCAGGTATGATGGAAGTTCATTCCTTCCCTATTGATGAATATACCACACAGCCATTACAGTTAAGTAATGGCAAAGCCCTAGCGCCCAATGTTGCGGGTACCGGTGTCATATTTGACATGAACAAGCTAGAACAGCATATCGTTAAATTATAAATCAGGAAATAAACATGCAAGCAGCACAGTATTTAGGCAATAAATCATTTTCTCTATCGCCAGGTGTAGCAATACCTCCAAAGCATGGTGAGGTGAGACTTGATGTCGGCTATGTGGGTATTTGTGGTACCGACATGCACATTTATCATGGTGTTATGGATCAGCGCGTTGCACCACCAAAAGTGATTGGTCATGAAATGTCTGGCACCGTGGCCGCTATTGGTCCTGGTGTTGAGGGCTTCAATGTTGGTGACCGAGTGGTAGTAAGACCATTGGATTACTGTGAAAGCTGCCCTGCTTGTGACGCTGGCTATTCACACGTATGTCAAGAACTGAAGTTTATGGGTATAGACACCCCAGGAGCATTCCAATCAAGTTGGACAGTAAAAGCAAGAACCTTACACAAGTTACCAGAAAACGTATCACTGCAACAGGGTGCGCTAGTGGAACCATTAGCGGTTGCGGTACATGATGTAAACCGCGCCGAGCTAAAAGCGGGTGAACATGCTGTGATTATCGGTGGCGGCCCTATTGGTCAATTGATTGCGCAAGTGGCAAAATCAATGGGTGCTGATGTTATTATGTCAGAAGTTAATGAAGCACGACTGGCTTATGCACAACAACAAGGTATACGCACGGTTAACCCTATCAATGAAGATCTTGTTGACGTTGTTAACGAGTGGACTAAGGGTAAAGGCGCAGACGTTGTATTTGAAGTCTCTGGCGTACAACCTGCAGTAGATGTCATGACAGAAATTGCGGCTGTCCGCGGCCGGATTTGTATGGTTGCTATCCACGCACAAAAGCCACAAGTTGATTTGTTCAAATTTTTCTGGAAAGAGTTGGTACTTGTTGGTGCTCGTGTTTACGAAAGCCAAGATTTTGATCAAGCGATTGCGCTACTTGCCGACGATAAACTATCTCTCGACACTTACATAACGTCAGTTAATACATTGGATAAAATACAAGACGCATTTGCTGAATTAGACGATAATCCACAAGGCATGAAAGCCTTAATTGCATGTCAGGAATAAGGAACTATTATGATCTTAGATAAATTTTCATTGAACGGAAAGGTAGCCTTAGTCACTGGCTGTAAGCGTGGTATCGGCAAAGCAATGGCGCTAGGACTCGCTGAAGCGGGCGCAGACATCATTGGTGTATCCGCATCACTAGAGCAAAACTCAGAGGTTGAACAAGCAGTCAAAGCCCTGGGTAGAGAATTTCACGGTTACCAATGTGACTTCAGTGATCGCGACGCATTATACAGCTTCATCCATCAAGTGAAAGAAAACCATCCAGTGGTGGATGTCTTGGTCAATAACGCAGGAACAATTCTACGTGCCCCAGCCCACGAGCACAGCGATGAATATTGGGATACAGTGATTGATGTTAACCTTAATTCGCAGTTTATTCTAACCCGTGAAATGGGTAAAGGCATGCTAGAGCGCGGTAATGGTAAAGTCATTTTCACCGCCTCTTTATTAACCTATCAGGGCGGTATTACCGTACCCGGTTATGCTGCGAGTAAAGGTGCTATTGGCCAACTAGTCATGGCATTTGCCAATGAATGGGCAAGTAAAGGCATTAACGTAAACGGTATTGCACCAGGTTATATTGCGACTGATAACACACAGGCATTACGCGATGATAGCGAGCGTTCAGAATCAATTCTTGCACGTATTCCTCAAGGTCGTTGGGGCGAGCCTGAAGACTTTAAGGGGCCAACTGTATTTTTAGCGTCTGAAGCGTCAAATTATATGAATGGTGGCATTATGCTAGTAGATGGCGGATGGATGGGACGATAATCATGATTGAAATAAAAAACAACCTGCAGTTTATCAATGGTGAATATGTTGCATCAAGCAATCCTGAAACTATTGATGTGTTAAGCCCGAGCACGGGTAAAGTTGTTGGTAGTGTGCCAAAAGGTAGTATCGAAGACGCACAATCAGCGTTAGAAAGTTCAGCTCAAGCGCAGAAGCATTGGCGTAAAATCCCTGCCCGTCAGCGTGCTAGTATGTTGCGTAAATTTGCTCAAGCTATCCGCAGTGAAACAGAATCATTAGCAACGTTATTGGTGCAAGAGCAAGGCAAGCTATTAACAGTAGCAAGACATGAAGTTGAAGCGACTTGTACCTTTATTGAATATGCCTGCGATCATGCCTTGAGTATCAAGGGTGATATTCTACCGTCTGATAATGAAGATGAAAAACTTTTCATCCATAAATACCCTAAAGGTGTTGTGGTTGGGATTACCGCATGGAACTTTCCCCTTGCCCTAGCAGGACGGAAAATGGGGCCAGCGTTAATTACAGGTAACAGTATCGTACTAAAGCCTACTGAAGAAACGCCCCTTACTACGATGGAACTCGGCAGAATAGCGAATCAAGCAGGGTTGCCAAAAGGCCTTATCAATATTGTTAATGGTCAAGGCACCGTTGTTGGTAAACATTTATGTGAGAGTCCTATCACTAAAATGATCACCATGACGGGAAGTACGCGTGCGGGACAACAAATTTATCGCAGTAGTGCTGAGAACCTAACCCATGTCATGCTTGAACTTGGTGGTAAAGCACCATTTGTTGTAATGGAAGACGCCGACATTGATGCTGCGGTTGAAGCAGCTTATTGGACGCGATTTGTCAACTGTGGTCAGGTTTGTACTTGTGCCGAGCGACTCTATTTACACGAAGCGATTTACGACCAATTCATGGACAAGTTTTTACCTAAAATTGCCGCAATGACTGTGGGTAATCCACTTGACGAAAGTATTGACATGGGTCCTAAAGTCAATAAGCGTGAAATAGACGTGATTCAATCACAAGTCGCACAAGCCGTTAGCCAAGGCGCAAAAATTGTCACTGGCGGTGAGCTAGCCAAGGTCACTGGCTTTGAAGACGGATGCTGGTACCAGCCGACGGTTTTAATTGATGTTAACCAGGATATGACCATTGTTAAAGAAGAGACCTTTGGCCCTGTACTGCCAGTAGTGAAGATTTCATCAATCGCTGATGCAATCACCTTTTCAAACGACAGTGAATTTGGTCTATCTGCTTATGTTTTCACTGAAAACAAAGATTATATTAACCAATTTATCGACGAATTAGAGGTTGGTGAAGTTTACATCAACCGCGGTATCGGTGAGCAACATCAAGGCTTCCACTACGGTCTGAAAATGTCTGGTTGTGGCGGTGAAGACGGTGAATATGGTTTAGAACAATACCTAGACAAAAAAACCGTTTATCTAAAACAATAGTTTTGTGTTACGATTTTGCGTCAGTAACAGATAATAAGGATAATAAGCATGTACGACAGTAAAGTTGTTGTCTCAGTTAGGGATCAAATCGCTAGAAAACTGAGAAACGACATAATAGACGGCACCCTGGTGCAGAATGAGAAGCTAAAAGAGCAAGAGTTAGCCGCTCGCTTCGGTGTTTCTCGCGGTCCTATACGTGACGTGCTATTACAACTGACTAAAGAAGGCTTGTTAATCTCTAAACCAAACTGTGGTGTATCGGTAAATTCCGCATTGAAAAGTGAAATGCAGTCACTGATGGTAAAATTACGTACGGAGATTGAATCTCAGGCACTTCGAGGCTGTATTGATGTTTTATCAGACCATGATTTTAACGAATTGTCAGGTTGCCTAGCAGCACTAATTGAAGCGTTTAATGATGACAACTACACCTTGGTAACTGAACTAGATATGAGTTTCCACCGCTACTTTGTTAACAAGGCTGGCGGTAATGATTTAGTCAATATTTGGGAGCCTATTGTGTATAGAATGCGGATGAATTACCGCCGTCTCGATAATGCTGACGATTGCTTTAGGGAGCACAATAACATTATAGTGGCGTTAATGGATCGCGATATTGACGCTGCTCTCGTCGCGCTAAAACAGAATATCCGCTAACCTTATAAAATTTATTATTAAGAGCGCTGAAGGCGCTCTTTTTTTTGCGTGCTCCTTGGCAAAATTGCAACGCCTAACAACAAACGGTAAACTCTCGCTGCTTATTTACTTAAAGGCCTTATCCAGACTATGATCCATATTGCCCTTATCAATCCCAAAAACCCTGAAAACGTGGGTAGTGTATTAAGAGCCGCTGGCTGCTTTGGTGCTGAAAAAATATTTTACACGGGAGAAAGATACCACTTTGCTAAGCAGTTCAGAACGGACACTAAAAACAGACACACACAAATTCCTACACTAAAAATAGATAGTGACGATGCGTTGCTTAACATGCCAATAAAAACCGTTGTTATAGAGCTTGTAGAGAACGCTATTCCACTTCCTGAGTTTACTCACCCAGATGATGCTTTGTATATTTTAGGCCCTGAGGATGGCTCTGTGCCCCAAGCAGTGATAGACAGTGCAGATCATGTTGTCTATATTCCCACCACGGGTTGTATGAACCTTGCTGCCACTGCGAACGTGATTTTGTATGACCGCCTGTGTAAGTCTCAACAAACATTCTCTACGGATAACGAGTTAATCAAGGCCAGTCGAGATACCAACAATACGCTAATACGATAAACATTACTTAAGTAACATAGAGTCCCAGCAATGCTCTGCGGTTACCGGATAACACAATTTTTTACCTAGCATAAAAAAGGCCTGCAGTTGCAGGCCTTTTAACTTATCTAATGTCTAAACTATCTTAGAACTGGTAGTTAGCACGTAGGTAGTAGAAACCACCATTGATACCGAACGGGGCAGTTGTAGGATACTTAGAACCTACCCAATCAGAGTAAGGGTTTTCAGTTGGACGCTCATCAAGTAAGTTTTGCGCACCAACAGACACTTTCAAGTTATCATCAATCTGATAAGAAACTTCAGCATCTATCGTAGTTTCAGCAGACGGATTGAATAGACCATCAGCATCGTCTAAGTGCCACTCGTAGTAATCACCGTGGTGATTTACGCGGTATGTCGCCGAGAAATCATCAGAATAGTTCTGTGAAACAGTGAAAGTACCACGTTTCTCAGGCAAGTTAGACTGTAACTGACCAACACGTGTTGCACTCAAATCACCTGAATCAACAACAATGTTGTTGAAGTTAGCGGCAAATGAAAGCTTAGTTTCAATACCGGCTAGGTCCAATGAGTAATTAGCAACAATATCAACACCTTTCGTTGTTGTGTCGAAGTTGTTAGTGTAGTACTTAACAGATGTAAAGCTTGACGCATCAGCAACACCTTGTGCTTGAAGGTTGGCAATATCTGCATCAGACAGAAGGAACTTATCACCAATCGCTAGACGATCAGTTACTTCAATGCTGTAGAAATCAACCGTTACGTATAAACCGTTATCAAATTCACCAACTACACCAAAGCTCATATTAACTGACTCTTCAGGTGTTAGTGGCACAGCACCTTTAAGTTCAGCAATAGGGTTGGTTGGTGCTAGTGTCGCTTCATCAGCCAATACACCGCCACTGAATGCTGTTGTTACGTTAATAACGTTGTTTTGACCTGTAGTAGGGGCTTTAAAACCAGTACTTGCAGCACCACGGAGGGCAATTTCATCAGTTAACTGGTAACGACCAGCAACTTTACCATTTACCGCACCACCAAAGTCACTGAAGTTTTCGTAACGTAATGCACCAGACACCATTAGGTCGTCAGATACATCATACTCAACATCAACATAACCCGCTATGTTAGTACGTGTCCATTCGCCAGCTGCACTTGGTTGGAAACCTGGGAAGCCGTTAGAACCGATACCAAAACCTTGTGCTGCGTAAGGACCAACTTTAGCAGACAATGAATCAACAACACGTTGTTCAAAAGTCTCTGAACGCCACTCAACACCCCAAGCTAGGCTGTAATCATCAAACATTTTTGAGAAATCAGCATTCACGTTGCGGTCAGCCTGTACTGCTGTACCTGGTTTGAATGACATTGGAGTATCAGGACCCAATGAAGGGTTGATCGTTTGACTGATAGCGTACTCAACTTTTGAGTTACCAAAACTTACGCTGAAGTCATACAACCACTCGCTGTCAGTTTCGCCTTTAAGGCCTACTGCAAGCGCTGTATCTTTAACAATCGCACCAAATTGAGGATTGAAACCACCTGGTAAGATTTCGTTGAATACGAAACAGTTTTGACCGTAAGCCGTGTCAGTAGCAGAAATTGCTGCAAAGCTTGCATCATCAAGGATGTTGCCGTCAACGATAGGTAGTGGATTACACGCAACACCGTTGTTAAGGCCGTCAATGTCTAATACTTTTATTGAACTGATTTCGCCATCAGCATCTGGAACGTAAGCACCGTTTTCAAGGCTTAACGATGGACCAGTAAATACACCGCCACGAGAATGTGGATTACGGAAGAAGAAACCACCCTCAACTTCACGCTCTGACATATTAGTGAAGGCATACAACTCTTGGTCGTTGCCTAAATCAATACCAAAGTTACCTGATAGTTTAAGATCAGATTTAATTTCTGGAGTACCCCAGATCTGAGCTGCATCTTTATCCCAAGTCACATCACTTACCGCAGTGTTTCCAGCATCAATTAGCCCTTGTGCGTCAGGACGTTGAACTGAACGGCTAGTTGGATCTTGTTCACGGTATTCCATCGCCAAGTTAGCGAAACCAACTTTACCTAATGGTAAACCGACATTACCTTGTAGTTGGAACGTATCACCGTCACCTTCCATGAAAGAACCGTATCGTGCTTCTAAGAAACCACCTTCATCAGCATCGTTCAATACGAAGTTTACAACACCAGCAATGGCATCTGAACCATACTGAGCGGCTGCGCCGTCACGTAGTACTTCAATTTGTTTTAGTGCAGATGCTGGGATTGCACTGATATCTGGACCCTGAGCACCGTCAGCAAGACCACCACCTAGGAAGGAGATTACCGCTGAACGGTGACGACGCTTACCATTTACCAATACTAATGTATGGTCAGGAGACATACCACGAAGGTTAAACGGACGAACCAAGCTGGCTGCATCACTAATTGGCTGGTCATTAACCATCAATGAAGGAACAACGTTCTTCATCATATTAAGTACGTCAGTATCACCTTGGCTAGACAGTTCGTCAACGCCGATGATATCTAGAGGAACTGCAGAATCACCTACTGAACGTGGTGCTGCACGAGTACCTACAACCGCGATTTGTTCTACGTTTTCTTTAGCGCCATCAGCAGATGCTTCTTGTGCGCCTGCAGACAGAGAGACAGTTAGCGCAGAAGCAAGAATTAACTTGATGCTACTGGACACTGGGTTCAATTTTGTTTTCATATTTGTTTCCTAATGTTTATCTTAATCTTATTGATTAATGTTTTTCTGATAGCTTTGTTTTTATATATTTAGAGACTATCACCTATGCGAGGCAGTGAATTATCTTTCATAGCAGCTAAAAGTACTGCTTGAAGCTCCACATCGCTAACATTAACGATTTTGAACAAAATATCAATACGAAAGCATTATAAAATTATGATAAATATTTCAGAAGTAGTCATTTCTACCAACAAATAGAAATATTATTCCCTACCATTATTCATTCACATCAAAAATTTACGCGTACACATTGATCTTATTACGCGACAAAAACGAATAAGTATTCTTCGTCATTGTTTAACTTTTTAGAGTAAAATAGAGTGTCAATGGTTATAAACAGGGACTTTCTCGGGCTTCACTGGGGTTTTATTCAAATCCCAGAGATAGGTACACATAGGCACTAGGTGTTTGCACCTCCGGTGCAGATAAGCACTTCGAGGGTGTCGTGAAAAAATTAGAATGAAACAGTTAGCCTAATTAGTGAAATGGTATGAGATAAAAAATATTGTAAAAAAATATTTTTAATTGTGAGACGTTGATACAGAAACAATTCAAACAGTTAACATACAGACTAAAGCCAATGAAGTATGGCGCCATGGATCAGGCTCACTTTGACTATGATAGCGGATCAAACCACAGGGTCATTGATGCATATTTACTGTGCCACGGCTTCGTAGGCGCCGGAACTTGATTTTTGAAATAGCAAAGCATCGGCGAAATCAGCTGTTACTTTAACCACTTGGTTAACATGATATAACTGCGGCCCTGGCTGCGAACATAATATCACATGCCCGTCTGATACAATGACACTGTAAAGGCAGTGACTACCGTGATAATGGCAACGCGTGATTTTTGCTTCAACGCCTTGACTGTCATTAAGATGAATATTTTGAGGGCGAATCACCATTTTAACATCGCCAACGGTACGCAATGAATAGTCACTCACATCTAGCGCTCCAAGAGCGGTATTTGCTACTTCTCGGTTATCGTCAATGGTTATTGAAAGCACACTACTTTGACCAATAAAGTTGGCGGTAAATAAATTGCGAGGAGAGCAATATAACTCAACAGGGGTGCCCCATTGTTGTAATGTACCTGCGTTCATGACTGCCACCTTATCTGCGATTGCAAAGGCTTCACCTTGGTCGTGAGTGACCATTAATGCCGTGACATTGGCTTGTTTAATAATATCTCTTACTTCAACCGCAAGGGTTTCGCGCAACTCAGCATCTAAACTGGAGAATGGCTCATCAAGTAATAGAATGTCAGGCTCTGTAGCTAATGCTCTGGCCAGTGCAACTCGCTGCTTTTGCCCGCCGGACAAGGTGTCAATATATCGCTGACCAATATCTGGCAGGCCAACCAAATTAAGTAATCGCTGACTGGTTTGCTGCTTTACGTCACGGCTGCTATTGGCAATACCAAAGACAATATTATCCATGACATTCAAATGGGGGAACAATGCAAAATCTTGAAACACCACGGCCACGTTTCGCTTCTCTGGGTTGACTTGCATTTTTGCCGACG
Organism: Alteromonadaceae bacterium; assembly: GCA_042091475.1. GTDB lineage: Bacteria > Pseudomonadota > Gammaproteobacteria > Enterobacterales > Alteromonadaceae > CAXRGH01. The sequence continues at coordinate 20,366 of JBELHI010000020.1, read as the reverse complement.
CGACTTCAACGCCTCGCAACACAATACGACCCGAAGTGATCGTTTGAAAGCCTGCCACGGCTCGTAACAATGACGTTTTTCCGCAGCCAGACGGACCCAGAAGACAGCCAATCTCTCCCTTTCCAAGGCTCAGAGTGGCCGCGTTAACCGCACAAAAGTTATCATATACAATTGTAACGCCATCTACTGTTAACATCTATTTCTCCCTACCTTTCCTGTGACTCGCTTTGGCCAGTAACATCACTGGAATGATCCCCACTAATACAATACTTACTGACGGCAGCGCCGCTTCTGCTAAGCGTTCATCTGAAGCCAGTTCGAACGCGCGTATAGCCAAGGTGTTAAAATCAAAAGGCCGTAAAATAAGGGTCGCGGGAAGTTCTTTTAACACATCAACAAACACTAATAAAATCGCGCTAAAAACACTCGTTCTGATCAATGGTAAATGAATTTTTATAAAAACTGTGATGGTCCCGCAGCCCATTGACCGAGCGGCGACATCCATGCTCGGCGTTACTCGCTGTAGTCCTGTGTCCACATTGTGTATCGCAACAGCTAAAAAGCGCACCACATAGGCAAATATAACCGCTACCGCAGTTCCCGAGAGCAACAACCCCACGTTCAGTTCAAGGTGCTCATTGAGCACATAATCAGCTTGGCTCAAAACCATCATCACACCGACCGCAATAACAGTGCCAGGAAAAGCGTAACCTATACTGGACAACTGAACCATCATTGGTGTTAGACGAGCGCGACTATTGCGTTGTAAATAACATAATAGAATTGCAACAAAAACAGTGAGAAGCGCGGCGAACACCGCTAATGAAACAGAGTTTACTAGTAAGGGTACAAAGCTCAGAAACTGTTCAAACACCCAATAATCTATGGTCCATATCACTAATTGTATCAGCGGTAAGATAAAACCTAAAAGCACAGGAATAGATAGCACAACAACCAAGCCAAGCGTATAACGTTTGGACAGTTGCCTTAACGGTTGTGGTCTATAGTGGCTATCCGCTGTGCTGTAAGACATGGCGCGGCGTGAATGCCGCTCTAGCAGCAGCACCAACAACACAGTACCGGTTAGCAGCAAGGATAATTGTGCAGCAGCCTGCTCATTACCCAAACCAAACCAAGTCCTAAAAATTCCAGTAGTGAAGGTAGATATACCAAAATATTTCACTGTGCCGTAGTCAGCCAGTGCTTCCATCATTGCCAAGGCAACGCCTGTAAACACCGCAGGCCTAGCCATGGGTAAAGCGACCCTCAGAAAATACTTTATTCGTGACAAACCAAACGTTTTAGTAACCTCTTCAAGGGAGCGAGATTGCTCTAAAAAGGCACTCTTTGCCAACACAAAGACATAAGGGTACAACACTAATGACATAAGAATAATAGCACCCGATAAGGAACGGATTTCAGGAAACCAATAGTCCCCATATTCAAGGTTAAATACAGTGCGTATTGTTGTTTGAACAGGCCCTGCAGTTTCCAGTATTCCAGTATAGGTATAAGCGATAATGTAGGCGGGCATGGCCAACGGCATGAGTAACAGCCAATGCCACATGCCTTGGCCGGGTACTTTATATTGAGTAACAACCCAAGCAGATGTAACACCGATGAGAGCAGTGCCTGTCGCTACGCCCAGTGCCAACAAGGCCGAATTTCTCACATAATCTAATAATACGGTGTCGCTGAGGTGCTGCCATACGTCCCATTGCGGGCTGATTACGCTGGTAAGTAATGCCAAGGAGGGCAACAAAACAAGGCCTGCAAGCAGGCCTATCAACAATGATGTAAAACGTGTCAGCATAGTAAGGTAATTATAGTGCTACTTCCAACCCGCTTTATCCATTAATTTAACCGCCTGTGCGTTGCGCTCGCCAACTTTTTCAAGGGCAATGGACTGAGTTTTAAACTCTCCGTAATTAGATAATATATCACTCCATTTAGCACCCTTCACGATAGGATACTCTTGATTTTGCTTGGCATACCACTGCTGTGACTTGGGCGTAAGCATGTACTCAATCAGCGCTTGTGCTGCTTTTTTGTTTTTACTGTGCTTAGCAATGCCTGCACCGGAAATATTGACGTGAGCACCCTCTGTGGCTTGGTCTGGCCAAAACACCTTTACTTGATTTGCAATTTTAGCGTTGTCACTATTTTTGTCCGCTGCCATACCGGCCAAATAATATGTGTTGGCAATCGCCACATCACATTCACCGGCTACCATGGCTTTGATTTGGTCTCTGTCACCACCTTTTGGACTGCGTGCAAAATTAGTTACAAACTTATTGGCCCATGTTTGTACTTTACTTTCCCCATGTACTTCAATCATTGCCGCGACCATTGACTGGTTGTAGATATTTGACGATGAACGAATACACACACGGCTCTGCCATTGAGTATCTGACAAATCAAAAATAGACGTGAGTGTCTCAGTATTTACTCGGTCAGCAATGTACATGATGGGACGAGCTCGCATAGTCAGCGCGGTCCAATGGGCTTGCGTATCGCGAAAATTCGCTGGCACAGATGACTCAATATTTTTGGTATCCATGGCCTGTAATAATCCGCCTTGAGATGCTCGATGTAATCGACCAACATCTGTCGTCACTAGGACATCAGCCGGTGAATATTTTCCTTCGCGCGTCATGCGACTGATCAGTAAATCAGCCTTGCCGGTAATTAATTTAACCGATATACCCGTTTCTTCGGTAAACTGGTCAAGTAATGGCTTAATTAGAGCTTCGCTTCTGGCAGAGTAAACGTTGACGCTATTTGCCGTGGCAGGTTGGATGGATAGAAGTATTAACGCAAGCGCAAGTGTGATTAATTTGTTCATGTAGATCCTTGAAGTCTAAATTAATTTTAATTTATTCGGCACGGCAATAAAGTAGCTGCAATAATACGCCAAATGATAACGGTTCTCAATAGCTTAATCGAGAAACAATGCGGTTGACACCAAACGGCCGTTGTTGCTGACGTTGAATTCTGACGTTAAGGCCACAACTAATGCTAGCCCTCTGCCGTGCAGTTGATTAGATACTAATAAACTTTCTACTTTTGAATAGTCGAAACCCTCGCCGGAATCTTCAACTTCAATGGTGATTTTTTGTTTATTAGGGCAATAACCAAGAGATATATTTATTTCGCCCTGCTCTAGCAAGGCTAACCTCTGTTCCCGTAGCAGCGAATAACGGTAAAAACCGTCATCTTCCATTTTTATGGCTGAATTAAGTTTTAATAATCCGTGCTCTAATGCATTGGCAAATAATTCCGTCAACACTGTAGAAATGTCTGACATCCAGTGTGCCAACCAAGTATTGCCATGTAACATATCGAATATGCTTTGTAATGGTTCGTAAATCTTCAGTTGTTGAGCTTGAAAGTTGAATGTCAACTGCCAAGGAGTACTCGGTAACGTGGCGGGCACAGCAAACAAATTGGCCGGCGTACATTGTACTTTTAACAAACTGAGGTCATCCGTTTGTTCACTGCTCGCACGAAACGTCTGTAACCGTTCAACTACCGCATCTAAGTTGCTTAAGGGTACTTGTTGCAGCCACTCCTCAAATCCTTCGTCGGTAAGCATTTGTCCTGTCTCATCAAAAGATTCTATTACACCGTCTGAATACAATAACACTTGATGTTTAGCCGAGGCTTTGTAACGCTCCACATGAGACTCAAATTCATCGTCATTAAGTATTCCCAGTGCCATGTGTTGAGAACTGAACCTGTGGGCTATATTTCCCTCTAGATCAACAACCAAGCCATCGGGCATTCCTCCGTTCCACACCGTAAGCTGTCTACCATTGGAGGATACTTCCATCACACAAGCTGCAAAGAACATATCCTCTGGCAACATATCCATCAGTAATTGATTTAGTGCTCTAACAATTTGCGATACTGACCAACCTTTACTCGCCGTTTCCTTAAATACCCTCGCTGCGGGTAATGCACCTATAGCGGATGCAAGGCCATGCCCGGTAAAATCCCCAAGTAACAGGTACAAGTTATTTGCTGGGCCGCGCTCAACTCGAATCAGATCACCATTGAAATTACTCGCGGGCGCCATGTGATAACAAATATTATCAGGTAAGTCAGTGGCAATTTTTAAAGCATTATTGAAGATGTGTTTAACGATGTGGTGTTCTTGAACCGTCTTATTTTGATGGTAGCTCAGGACTCTGTTTTGTTCTATCGCTCGCTTACTCAGATGACGAGTTCTAGCGTGAGCGCGAAGTTTCGCAGCTAATACCTCACGCAAAAAAGGTTTCGCTAAAAAATCATCTCCGCCGCATTCAAGGGCTTTTGAAACACTGTGCTGATCACTATGAGCGGTAATGAATATAACAGGTAGATAGGTATCACCCGCCAACAACTTGAGCTTTGGAGCCACGTCATAGCCGGACATGCCGGGCATTACAATGTCCAGTAACACCACGTCAGGATCAACTTTATTTGCTATATCTAATGCATCCTCGCCACTGTTCGCTTCAAAGATAGAACTGTAACCTTCTTGCTCTAACATATGAACCAATAAAAAACGATTTAGCGGTTCATCGTCAACAATCAGAATGTGCACGGCTACTCTATCTCAAATTTTTTGTCAAAACGTGAAATTTTCAACACTTTTTGAATTTGCGGGCGACTATTTACAATTTGGAATGAAGATACGTGAGAGGCCAACATTTTCTGCATATTTAACAGCATACCCAAGGCTGAACTATCCATGTATTCAGTCTCACGCAAATCAATAATCACCGTATTGAGTGTTGAGTTAGTTTTTTCATAAGCTTGTTTGAAATCTTGTACCTTACTAAAATCAAAGGTTTTATCGAGCTCAATGATGAGTGTTTTTTTATCTTCAGATAATTCACTGGTCAGCGCCATTATAGTGTCCTTTGCAGGTGTTATTGTTAAATTAGTCTATAACTTAACGACGTTTTCTAATACAATTTAAGCCATTAGCGTATTTTTGCAAGGTACATTTTAGTTATGTCAGATAACAACACACGACTTGTCTACAGTACAGACGTTGGCCGTATCACTGAAAAAAAAGTCCCAACACAAGTTAAAGGTGATGGTATCGTAAGGATACGTCGAGAAACCAAAGGACGCAAAGGCAAAGGTGTCACAACTCTAGATGGCTTTTTAGTATCTTCTGAGGAGCTTAAAACATTGTGTACTGCGATGAAAAAAACCTGTGGCACTGGTGGCGCAATAAAAAATAGCGTGATTGAGATACAAGGTGACAACCGCGAAAAATTGAAATCATTTTTAGAAAAGAAAGGTTTTACTGTTAAGTTAGCTGGCGGCTAACAACACCCATCAAGGAGCACAGCGCTGCACTATGCATAATTACATTGGATTATCAGACTTAACCATATTACTGGTTGAGCCATCAGAAACACAACAAAAAATAATTAGCAACCTATTAACCCAACATCAGGTTAAATTTGTAGAGTCCGTATCTACCATCACTCAAGCTAACGCCTTTATAAAACGTCACCAGCCCGACCTGGTGATCAGTGCCATGTATTTTGAAGACGGTACAGGCTTAGAGCTGTTCCAACAACTTAAAAACAATCCAGCAACAGATGCAATCCCTTGCATGTTAGTTTCTAGTGAATTCAGAGCAGAAAAACTCGAAGAATTCAAGCAAGCGGGTGTTATTGCTATTCTACCAAAACCTTTTCAACCGCTACATTTAGAAAGAGCCCTCAACGCAACCTTAGACCTGTTAAACACCGAGGAGCTCAACCTCGACCTGTTTGATGTTAATGATGTTCGCGTGTTATTGGTGGACGACAGTAAGACCGCAAGAAATCACATTAAACGGGTACTGCAAGGTATGGGGCTGATAAATATAATTGAAGCTGAAAATGGCGCCAATGCACTAAGCGCCTTAAAGCAACATCAGTTCGATTTAGTTGTAACTGATTTTAATATGCCAGAAATGGACGGTAGAGAGTTGTCAGAGTTTATACGCTTTAATACCGCAACGGCCCACTTGCCAATTATCATGGTTACGTCCGAAGCCAACAGCGCCTCAATGAAAAATATACAACAAACCGGCGTCAATGCCCTTTGTGACAAACCGTTTGAACCTGAAATGGTAAAACAAATTTTAATCAACTTGTTGAATAAAAAATAATCTCGCAGTAGGCAGTCATCAAACGTTGGTGGCTGCTGCCTACTTAATTAGCCAACGAGGAATGCTTGAGTGAGTAGTTTTTCGGATACCACGGTTTCAACTTTATCTACACGCGCCAACTCCGGTCCTTGTTGCAACCATTCAAGTAAATGTTCAACATCATCATCAGGTCCTTCAATGGCAACTTCTACATCGCCATTGGGCAGGTTATTTGCGTAACCAATCAGACCTAATTCAAAAGCGATCTCTTGAGTAGAAACACGAAAATAGACGCCCTGTACTTTACCACTTACAATTGCCGTAATTTGCATTAATTGTATCCCTAAAATTGCTAACTATCATGAGTATAAACGCAAAAATCACAACAAAGACCACTTATTATGAAAAATAGCGGTACCAGTACAATGTTGTGTTGAGTAATAATTTGCTATACTACGGCAAACTATTTGTTGGACAACTTTACTCATGAATGCCAGTGTAACTCTGCAGCCAGAACGCGATAAATCCTTACGACGAAAACACCCTTGGGTATTTGCCAGTGCCATAGATACCATGAACGGCCGAGTAAAAGATGGCGATACCGTTGATGTACTCTCTTCCGACGGCGAATGGCTTGGACGAGGCGCTTGGTCATCTAAGTCGCAAATTCAGGTACGGATTTGGACTTTTGTCAAACACGAGAGTGTCGACCATGGTTTCTTCCAACGTAGGATCCAAGTGGCAAACGAAGGACGCTTAGCACTGATTGATAAACAGAATCTCACTGGGTATCGCGTTGTGGCGGCTGAATCTGACGGACTTCCTGGCATCACAATTGATTACTATGACAACACCTTGGTGTGCCAATTACTCAGTGCTGGTGCAGAGCGCCATCGCGATAAAATTACTTGGGCATTACAGAAAACCTTTCCAGATTGCGCAATATTAGAACGCTCAGATGTTGACGTGCGTAAAAAAGAAGGGCTAGAGCCCCTAGTACAAGTGTTAGCTGGTGATGTGCCAGACGAAATTACTATTCAGGAAAACGATGTAAAAATACTGGTCAATGTAAAACAAGGCCACAAGACTGGATTTTACTTAGACCAACGCGATAATCGTCGTATTGCTGCTTCTTACTCAGTAGAAAAAGAAGTATTAAATTGCTTTTGCTACACAGGTACATTTGGCAGCTATGCCCTACAAGCTGGCGCAAAGCATGTCACCAATATTGACGTATCCGATAGCGCGCTAGCTATTGCCAAGAGAAACGTTGCAGTAAACAACCTTGATATTAATAAATGCGATTTTATAAATAAAGATGTATTCCAAGCACTTCGAGAATATCGGGAAAGCGGCACCGAGTTTGACACCATTATTCTGGATCCACCAAAATTTGTAGATTCAAAACACAACCTGAATAGAGCCTGTCGCGGCTATAAAGACATAAACATGATTGCTATGCAGATTGTTCGCAAGAATGGAATCTTACTGACTTTTTCCTGCTCAGGTTTAATGCCAATGGACCTGTTTCAAAAGGTGATTGCGGACGCCGCGTTAGATGCGGGAAGACAAGTGCAGTTTATTGAGAGGTTATGCCAAGCGAGTGACCACCCGATTGGCAGTAACTATCCAGAAGGCTACTACTTAAAAGGACTGGTGTGCAGGGTCTATTAACCCCACACCAGAAAATTAACTATCAAATGATAAAACTTGCAAGCCAATAATGTAATCGCCATCATTCTGAGATTCACATCGCACCGCTTTGGTTGAGGCTTGCAATGATGCAAAATGGCTATGCTGAGACTCAATCAGTACTTCAACCCCGGCACCAAGAGGAATTTTCTCGGAGGTTGCCAAAGCAATACCAGTAGCGCTCATATCCTTACAAATTGCACTAATTTCATAGCGCTTGTCGCCATCAGAAACAATCACATCACAGGTAGCATTAATAAGCATTCGAAAGTAATCACGTTTATTATCTTGAGAAATAATCATACAACATCCTTTAGTAAAATAAGTCCACATCCACGTTACTTATATTAATAGGCGTAACTGCTCTCATCGTCAAGGCATGATTAAAATTGTGACAGATGATTAAGTATACGTTTTTCAGATACGGGAAATGCGGTTCCTAATTGCTGAGCAAATAACGAAACCCTTAACTCATGTAGCATCCAGTGAGTCTCCTCCAGCGCTTCTGGAATTGGCTGACCATGGCTAAATTTAGCTTCTACCGTATTTAACACGGTCTGCACTTTTTCTACTGACAGCTGCTGTAAACGATCTCTATTGGTATCAACTTTTAGTTTTTCAATACGCTTTTCAAGGGCGAGTAAATATCGCTGCCAGTGGATTAACCGCCCGTAACCCAGCGCGGTGATGCAGCCCGGAAACACCAGTTGTTCAAGGGTCAGTTTAATATCTCCGTGAGCATTAATCATATTTAGCGGAATATTGCCTTTTAAGGTTTTTTTCACGCGGTGAGCCGTGGTGAGGCCCTTCTCTACCTGCATAGCAATATCAAGTACGACTGGGTTTAACTCAGCTCGTATGATATTGCAGGCATTTTCGAACGCATCAGGACAACGTAAATCATCCTGCTGTTGCGATAATAAGTGGTCAATGCCAGCCATAATACAGTCGTCAATCAAGTGCTTTACTTGGCCAAATGGATTAAAATAAAGACCTAATTTTGCCTTATTAGGCAGTTTTTCCTGTAAATATTTAACCGGTGATGGAATGTTCAACAATACCAGCCGTCTCACACCCTCTTTGTGTGCCTTTTCAGCTAGGTGAGGTTGATCAAAGAGACTGATTGAAACGCTGTTGGTTTTATCCACTAGGGCTGGATAAGCCTTAATTTCAAAGCCTCCACGGCTTTCGGTATATTCCTTGGCCAGCTCGCCGAAGTCCCATTCAAGCAGGTTATCTTGCTCAATATCAGGAGTGGCAACTTGTTGCAAACTTTCGGTCACTTTGTCTTGTAACTGATGCTTCAAAACCGTCAGATCTCGGCCTTGGGCGACAATATTATTGACATCATCAAGTACTTTGAAGTTCATCCGAAGATGATTAGGTAAGTTTGCAACCAACCATTCATCTTGATTCACCTCAATACCACTCATGCGTTTTAACTTACTTGATAATGCCGTAAGAAACGGGATTTTCTGACCTTTTTTATCCTCTGAGGGCATATCTGCAAGACACGCATTGGCATAGTCTGGTGCTGGTACAAAATTACGCCTGATTCGTTTCGGTAATAACCTGATCAACTGTACTATTAAATCATGTTGCAAGCCCGGGATAAGCCAATCAAAACCGTGAGGGCTGAGTTGATTCAATAGCGCCAACGGCACATTAACACTCACACCATCGTCATCATCTTTTGGTTCAAAGTGATAGCTCAACGGCAAAGCCAATCTGTCTTGTCGCCAACTATCAGGGAAATCAGCAGCAGTGACTTCAGACGCACCCTCGCGTTTTAATGCATCAATATCAAAGGTCAACAAGTCAGGGGTTTTTGTTGCCGTTTTTGACCACCACTTCTTAAACGACGCTTCACTGCAGACATTCTCGGGTAAACGTTCGCGATAGAAATCCACCATCAGCTCTTCATCTACCAAAATATCACGACGCCTGGATTTACTCTCCAAGTCAGCCACTTGAGCAATAAGAGCTTGATTGTCTTGTAAGACACGGTCATTAATCTTGGTGTCGCCGTCTACCAAGGCATGACGGATAAACAAGTCACGGCTGATTTCAGGTTCAATATTACTAAAAGTGATCCTGCGATTTACCACAATAGGTAGTCCGTATAACGACACTTTTTCAAACGCCAGTACTGCGCCTTGACGCTTGGACCAATGGGGCTCAGAGTAACTGTGTTTAGTTAAGTGGGATGCCAGCCCTTCCAGCCATTGTGGTTGGATCTTTGCCACCATTCGACCAAACAAGCGACTGGTTTCTACCAGCTCAGCGGCCATAATCCACTTGGCTTTGGTTTTGTGTAAATGGGATCCTGGGAAAACTAAAAAGCGACTATTACGCGCGCCTAAATAATCACTGTCTTTGTCTTTATTACCAATATGAGACAGCAAACCACTGGCCAGGGCTTTGTGGATACTGTCGTAGTCAGCTTCTTGTGCAGAACTACGCAGGCCAATATCAACAATAGATTTCTTCAATTGACTAACAATGTCTTGCCACTCGCGCATGCGTAAATAATTTAAATAGTGTTGCTTACACCAACGACGTAATTGGTTGTTAGACAACTCCGTTTGTTTTTCTTTGAAGCCATGCCACAGATTCAGAAGTGCGCTAAAGTCAGACGCGGTATCTTGAAATGCTTCATGACATGTATCAGCCGCCTGCCGCTTATCATGGGGCCTTTCACGGGGATCTTGAATACTCAAACCCGCAGTGATAATCATCACCTCTGTTAAACAATTTTGCTGCGCAGCCTCAACAATCATACGTCCGTAGCGCGGATCAATAGGCAAGCGTGAGATCTTACGACCCATGGCGGTTAACACCGCTTGACCATGGGCGTTTTTATGTTGTCCTATGGCGCCAATTTCTTCCAATAACCGGAAACCGTCGTTAACATTGCGTTGCTCTGGGGATTGCACAAAAGGGAACTGTTCAATACTGCCAAACTTAAGGGCTAACATTTGTAAAATAACTGACGCAAGATTAGTTCTTAGTATTTCAGGGTCCGTGAACTCAGGGCGGGAAATAAAGTCTTGCTCTGAATATAAGCGAATACATACACCCTCAGCTACACGACCGCAACGACCGCTTCTCTGCGAGGCTGACGCTTGAGATATGGGTTCAATTGGCAGGCGTTGCACTTTACTGCGGGCACTGTAGCGTGAAATACGCGCCATGCCCGTATCAATAACATAACGAATACCCGGTACCGTTAATGAGGTCTCGGCGACATTGGTTGACAATACAATGCGTCGCCCGCTGTGGGATTGGAATATTCTGTTCTGCTCAGTGGCAGACAAGCGAGCATACAATGGCACCACTTCAGTGTGCCGCCAATGTTGCTTATTCAATGCTTCTGCGGTATCTCGGATTTCTCGCTCCCCGCTAAGAAACACCAAAATATCACCAGTGCCTAATCGAGATAGCTCCTCAACGCCATTGATTATACCTTGGATTTGATCTTGCTCACCCTCAGGTAGTTCATCAAGGGGGCGATACCGCAAATCAACAGGGTATGTTCTGCCACTAACAGATATGATAGGCGCATCACTAAAATGTTTTGAAAATCGCTCTGGATCAATGGTAGCGGAGGTGATAATCACTTTAAGATCTGGGCGTTTGGGCAATAATTGGCGTAGGTAACCTAGAATGAAATCAATATTAAGACTTCGCTCGTGGGCTTCATCAATAATAATGGTGTCGTATTGATTTAAAAATCTATCCTGTTGTATCTCAGTCAATAGAATACCGTCTGTCATCAACTTAATGTAGCTAGATTCTGTGACCTGATCACTGAAGCGAACCTTAAAGCCAACGTGCTGACCTATTTGACTGTTGAGTTCTTCGGCAATACGGCTTGCCACGCTGCGAGCGGCCAACCGCCGGGGTTGAGTGTGAGCAATCATGCCACCAACACCCCGTCCAAGTTCTAAACAAATTTTTGGAATTTGAGTGGTTTTTCCTGAGCCCGTTTCGCCAGCAATAATAACCACCTGGTTATTCTCAATAGCCTCTGCGATATTACTTTTTTCGGCGGTGACAGGTAAATCAGGATACGAAATTTCCGGTAGGTTTGTGTGCCTTGAATGTCGCAATTGAACCGATTCAACGATGGAGGTTTGAAGCTTGTGTAATGCCGATTGATACGCATCACCTTTGAGGGATTTTAGCTTCTGAATGGCCTTACTGAGACGATATTGATCCTTGTTCATGCACCGCGCGACCCACGACCGTAGGTCACCCTTAATCTCAAACACGTCAGACACTTAAAACCCTCTTATACTACCTAGATTATTATGGGCGAATGATACCACAGAATAATTTCCATGTGCTCCGAGAAAAACACACGGGTGATCATTCCGTAGAAATTATGTGCCTAGACTACGTCTTTGTAGCCTTCATGAAGCTGCACATCCATGGCGTACAGCACATCACGCCGAGTAATCGTGCCAATGAGTTTGCCTGACTCATCAACAACCGGATACACCTTGGGCTTCTGACCTACCATCATCTGAGCTATCTCAATGATTGAATCGTGCGCAGAAACGGACAATACATCCGTCCGCATAACATCCTTCACGCGAGCAACTTGCTCTCGGTAATAACTCGACGTTAGCATTTTTTCCAAACAATCTCGCTCTGAAATAAAGCCTATGACCTTGCCTGCAGAATCAACCACAGGACCACCGGTTTGCTGCTTTTCTAACAGGTGTTCTACAGCTTCGGCAATAGACAATTCACTCCCAAAAATCACTGGGTGACTATTCATATAACTGACGACTTTAAGTGACTGCATAATTTCTCCTCACACTATGACAAGGGCTTACTATTATCATAGTAGTTAAATCGCAAAACACAGAAATACCACGTCGGTTATTACGCTTATGATACAGATTTGATCACGAAAACTTGATAAATGCGACTAATGGATGAGTGCCGGCTGATAACCATAACATTAGTCCTGATACCAAGATCTAATGACACAAACTCACCCAACATAATTCGATGTCCGTTGACAGTAACCGCATCGACAATTTATGACACAGACAACAACCAGCGTATTGATCTTGTATTTTACCCAAAATCCACCTTAGCTTGGGTACTACTTTACCATTGTAAATTGTTGACAAGGTATAATTACAGGGTAACATTGTCGCTATCTATATAAAATAAATGGACTTTTATGACTCGCATATATATTTTGGCTGTTGTTACACTCACCCTCCTACTCGGCGGCTGTGCTAGCACAAAGCCTTCGCTGAAACAGGAATTGCGGACAAATCCAACCAAAGCAATCGAATATTATACGAAAAAGTTGCATGACAATCCAAACCAGGTCTCTTTGATGATGGGTATCACGAGTGCCCATAACAAACTTGGTAATTACAAACAATGTATTGAATGGTCAGACCGTGCACTTGCGCAAATACCGAATCATGTACCCGCAACTAGATACAAAATATCGTGTCTTAAAGCTCTGAACGTAAATGAGCATGCAACACAATTAAAAATAGAGATTACAAATTACATTAGCCAGCGCCAAAATGAATACGTAGCCGAGAATAAGCGGCGTAAGAGAAAAGGTCTAAAGCCCAAACAATGGTGGATCTATGCTTCGCCGTTCGCCTCAGGCCCAGCGTACCCAAAACATGCTCATCGAAACAACATCAGTGGTTGTGCATCGGTAACGTACCGAATTAATGAGCATGGAAAAATTGCGAACCTACAAATCAGTAACGAGTATCCGAGAGGATTTCTAACAGATTCACTAACACAGTATTATACAGAATTAGAGTTAAAACCAACCAAAAACAATCTGCAAAGGGTTTCAATAAGACAAGCCAACCAGTGGCGCTTCAATCCATCGACATCAGTCAATAGTGATAAATTCTATAAATATTGTATGTGATAATTATTGTATGTGAATAGTGAGTTTTATTACTCTTCAGCTATTCAATACGTTATCTAACCACCTGTAATGTAAAGTCTCACAAGCAACATACATTACAGGTGCAACGGATAGACGTTCAGTTGCTACAAATTAGGCCTTCATAATCCCCCTCAACACTGTGAATAACCAATAAAGTTTCCAACACAAATGATTGGAATAAGCGTATGATAAGATTGTACTTGGGCATTTGGACAATATTACCTTGAATACCATTTTATGGCACGACTATGAAACTTGGGGAGCCAACCCGCAAAAAGACCACCCAGCACAATTTGCTGGTATCCGTACTGACGAAAACCTCAATGTTATTGGCAAGCCAATCATGCATTATTGCCAAATACCCAATGACTATCTCCCCCACCCCCAAGCCTGTCTAATTACCGGTATTACGCCTCAATTGAGCTTGAGAGATGGCCTTTGTGAAAGTGACTTCATGGCAAAAATAGCAGCAGAATTTTCCCAGCCCAATACCTGCGTGGCGGGTTACAACAGTTTGCGTTTTGATGACGAAGTAACTCGCTATGGTTTTTACAGGAATTTTATTGATCCTTACGCGCGAGAATGGCAAAACGGCAACAGCCGCTGGGACGTGATAGATCTGATCAGAGCCTGTTATGCCTTGCGTCCTGAAGGTATTAAGTGGCCAATGCGTGAAGATGGCAGCCCTAGCTTTAAGTTGGAGCAGCTTACCGTCGCCAATGGTATTGCCCATGAAGACGCCCATGACGCCATGTCTGACGTTTACGCGACCATAGCAATGGCCAAGCTAGTAAAAGCCAAGCAACCAAAATTATACGATTACTTGTACCAGTTGCGCAGTAAAAAACAGGCGCGTGCGCTAATTGATTGCTTTAACCGCGTACCTCTGGTGCATATCTCGTCAAAATTACCAGCCAACCAAGGCTGCTGTACTTGGATAGTGCCTATTTGTGAACACCCCAGTAACGCAAATGCCATTATTGCCCTAGATTTAACCAAAGACCCAACACCGCTATTTAACCTGACGCCTGAGATACTAGCAGAAAAGTTATACCAACCCACACATATGCTTGCAGAGGGTGAACAAAGACTCCCCATCAAACTAGTACATATGAACAAATGTCCTGTCCTGGCGCCGGCCAAAGTATTAACTCAAGAGAATGCCGAAAGATTGGGAATAGACAGACAACAGTGTCTAAAAAACTTAGAACAAATTAAGCAATTCAGAGGCTTGGAAAGCATACTCCATCAAATGTATGAAGCGATTGACGAAAATAGAGACATTAACTCAGTCGATCCCGATTACTCACTTTACAGTGGTGGTTTTTTTAGTCAAAGCGACAAACACGCGATTGAGCGAATTAGACAGGCAAGTCCTGAACAGTTAATTAGTGATTGGCAATTTGATGATCAGCGGTTACACACATTACTATTCAGATACAGAGCAAGAAACTTTAGTCATACACTTAACGCGTCAGAAGTGCAGCAATGGCAGGCTCATCGGCAGGCTAAATTACAAGACAATACTGGCAATCCGAGTATTTCATTAGAAGAATTCATGATGCAAATCACTGCGTTGGCTGAACAATATGCAAACGACACTAATAAAATTGCAATTTTGCGAGCATTGAGTCAACATGCATCTAACCTCTGAAAATAATTAACCTCAGGTAAGGACGACATAATGAAAGGCGTTGAATTCAAACTTGATAGCTCTGGCCAAAAACTAGAGATGGTTGCTGAACCAGAAAAGTTTGAAAGCCACATCAATGTTGACCATATCATGCAACAAATTGATAACTCAGAGTTTCATCAATTTTTTATTTTCACTGACAAAATAGAGGATGTAATTGAGCGGGCACACGTGGCTAAAACAGCCAGGCAAAAAATATCTGTCGAACTCGTGATCGGTGAAACTCGTCCATATCAAGCGACCGTTAAGATACAAGAAGATAACATGGCTGCTGCAATTGTTGTGGAGGCGCCCTACGGTGGCCGCACCGCAACAAAAGAAGACTTTTCAACACTATTGATGCAATCAGGTGTAAAACGCGGTATCAGTGCAAAGCAAATCAATTATTTAGTCAAGCAAGTCATGTCCGCAGAAGCAGGAGAATCAATTGAACATATCGTGGCACGAGGCTTACCTGTAAAACACGGCAAGAATTCAGAAATACATCCGTTAGTACCTAACGTATTAGAGAGGATCTTGCGGCCAACAGCCAAAGACCGCGATGTCGTGGACATGCGTGATCTCGGCGATATTATGACCGTCAAAGCAGGCACTCCAATCTTAAAGCAGAGTCCACCAACCGACGGTCGGCCTGGTTACGATATATTTAACACTACCCTGCTACCCAAGACAGGAACCTGGGCCAAGCTTCCCATTGGCAATGGCACAGAAATTTGTAGTGAAGATAGCAATATTCTTAAAGCGACTATTTCCGGCATGCCAAAGTTCAAGAATGGCAAAATGTGGGTAGATGAAACATTCGTATGCAAAGGCGTCAATGTCGGCTCAGGTAATGTCCGATACGACGGTTCAGTCATTGTTAATGGTGATGTCACGGAAAAAATGAAAATAACCTGTACCGG
The DNA here is from genome assembly GCA_042091475.1 of Alteromonadaceae bacterium. Lineage (GTDB taxonomy): Bacteria > Pseudomonadota > Gammaproteobacteria > Enterobacterales > Alteromonadaceae > CAXRGH01. The sequence goes on along the minus strand of JBELHI010000020.1, from coordinate 3,993 downwards.
CGATGTGACGATTAACGGTTTTGTTGAATCGGCAACTATCGAAGCTGGTGGAGATATCATCATCACCCAAGGCGCTATGGGTAAGGTTGATGAAAAAGCCAAAGAGTTCAGTTGCACACTCAAAGCCAAAGGTAATATTCACGTTCAACATGGGCAAGGGCTTTTGATGGAATGCGGCAACGATATCAGTGTCGCAAAACAACTGGCTTACAGTAATATAACCTGTGGTGGTTCTGTTACCGTCGGTAAAATAGATAATCCTAATGGCAATTTATTTGCCTGTGATATCCGCTGCCAAAATTCGGTACGAGCGGGGACTTTAGGCGCTGTATCGGGTAGCCTATTAAGCATTGACTTTAGCGGTGGATACAACCACATTATCAGCGGCCAAAGTAGCATTGACAACCTATTCTCCACGTTGACTGAAAACTTGGCGTCTCACGCTGAAACCATAGATAAGATTAACAACAAGTCGATCCCTGAAGAAATTCAACCTAAAGCAAATTTAGCAATGGATATATATCTCAGTGAGCAAAAACTGCTTGCGTTTTTACAGGAAAAAGTTCAAACATTAAAAGATAAAAAAGAGGAATTCATCGCTGATATTGGTTTGGAAGCCAAGAAAACCTTGTACCCTGGGGTCGTAGTGAAGTTGAACAATCGTTCATGGCGAGCTGAAAAAGAATACAGTTGCGCAAAAATCCACTACACCAACTACCAATGGCAATTTGACCCACTAATTTAGCCCTATTAAAACAACATTAATAATTAATAACAGGAATACCCATGCATTTGTATGACATCACACTGCCCTCCTCCGCAGAAGACAACATCCCTATGGCACAATACCGCGGCAAAGTATTGTTGATTGTCAATACAGCCAGCTTTTGTGGCTTTACTCCACAATTTGGAGAGTTACAAACGATTCACGACAAATATCAAGAACAAGGCTTTTCAGTGCTTGGTTTTCCTTGTAATCAATTTAAGCAACAAGACCCAAAAAGCGACGGTGAAATAAGTCAATTTTGTCAGTTAAACTATGGTGTATCATTTCCCATGTTCCCTAAGGGAGATGTAAACGGCAGTAATGAGCAACCATTGTTCAGCCATTTGAAACAGCAAGCACCAGGGCTACTAGGTAGTAAAAATATCAAATGGAATTTCACTAAATTTTTGATTTCTCGGGACGGAACTGTACTCAAACGTTATGCACCGCTGACCAAGCCTAGGGCTATTGAAAAGGATATCATCAAAGCGTTAGCAACACCCATAGCTTAACAACGATGCAGTGAGGCGCTTAATCGCAGAAGCGCCCAACATCATCCACATCATGTTAATAATCAACACACGTCCTTTTCGTGGCCATAACATGGAAATATTTACCTAACCACTTGTATGGCTCGAGCTGGCCGTACTCAATTTCCATATCCACAAGTTCTTCATAGGTAACATTAGCGTGGCCGTTTTTCATGTAATCGTGGATACAGCGAATACCTGCGGAATGAATAATATTAAGGTCCAACGCCAACAACTTGTCTAATATAAACCTTGTTGATTGGGGATTCTGAGGATTAAGCCGCACTGTGTTGCGGCGCTTTAAACCGCTTTTGACATATGAGAAATTACCGTAAAGTAAATTGCCGAAGATTGCTGCGTCACGATTGAAAAAACTCAAAGACAGCATACCTTCAGGCATTAAATGCTCATATAACTTATCAATTGCTGTGAGAGGATCAACAAGCCATTCAAGCACAGCATGGCATATAATGACATCATAAGTATCAGTAATGCTGTCGATTCCCCCATGAGTAAAGGTGACATTATCGTTGGCAAAACTTTGCTTAGCAATGGATAAGCTTTCCTTAGAAATGTCCAATAAAGTCACTTGGTGACCTGCGTTAACAAGAAACTCAGTCATTTTACCTGTTCCACCGCCAGCATCTAAAACACGCAAAGGCTTCTGGGGTAAATATTGCGTTAGGTAATGGCAAAGTAATTCATGCCGTAATTGACCTTTGGATGTGCCATATATGTTATTAACAAATTTATCTGCTATTTCATCAAAATTTCTATCAGACGCAGTCATTTTTAGGGCCTCTACGCTGGATTATCAACATCAACAAAAAAGACCTCTACATCGTGTTGCTCGGCTAGATATTCACCTAATGCCTTGATGCCATAACGTTCAGTCGCATGATGCCCCGCTGCAAAAAAAGCAATGCCCATTTCCCGCGCAACATGTATGGTTTGCTCTGATACCTCACCAGTAATAAAAGCATCAATATCGTGTTCAGCCGCCAGTTCGATAAATGATTGGCCGCCACCGGTGCACCAAGCAACGGTGCGAATCGTCTCATTACCGTCAGCTTCCACCAATGGTGCTTTGTTTAGTCGCTCGGTTAATCGTTGTGTCAACTCCGACACCATTACTGGCGTTTCAAAATGCCCTTTTAAGACAACGCTCGGCGGCTTACCCGCGGGTAATTCACCCTCTACGGTAATATCAAGCAGATTGGCAAGTTGGATATTGTTTCCCAAAGTATTATGCACATCGAGTGGCAGATGATAAGCATACAAATTGATATCATTAGTTAACAAAGCTTTTAATCGGTTACGCTTCATCCCTGTCACCGGCGCCGATTCACCCTTCCAAAAATACCCGTGGTGGACCAGCAATGCGTCCGCTTGTAATGCGATAGCTTTATTAATCAATGCCTGACTGGCAGTCACGCCAGTTACTACTCGTTTTATCTCTTTTTTACCTTCCACTTGTAACCCATTGGGGCAGTAATCGTGAATTTTATCAGGCGTCAATACGGAGTCTAACCACCGCAATAAATTATCATTTGAGAGCACGTTGCATTCCCCTTGCCTATTCAACAGCTTAAGGTTAAAAATTAGACATTAAATTAAAAAACAGGTATAACATTATACACGTTCACATTATTAACCCAAACGACCTAAAGATAAAACTATGAGCCAACTTGATAAAGACGTTGTGATTGCAGCATTTAAAGAAACCTATACTAAAGTACACAATAAAACGCCTGATCTCGAAATTAAAAGTGGTTGGTATAAAGTAGATGGTGGTAAAGGAATACGGCTGGCCCAATTACAAGCACTGACAGAAGAGCTTGCCGTGCAAGCTAAGCCAGCGGATGAAGCGGCTTCTCAAGACAAGATTGTAGAAGAAACGCAAGTATCTGTAGAAGCCGACGTAGCTGTAGAAACCGCGAGCGAGGCAGAAAAGTTAGAAAACTCATCTAGTGATGAAAAAGCACCAGCACTAGATCCAGAGGCAACTCAAAAGCCCTCAGAGAGCAAGCCTAAATTTTCTTTAAAAGCCTTGTGGCAGCAAGTTATCGGTAAGGCGAAAAGCTAAAATAAGCTAATAAGGTTTATAAAAAAGGAGATTCTTTGAATCTCCTTTTTTAATTCTTGATGAAAACCTACGACCGAATCGTCTCAACGCGACTTTTCAGTTTTTGACCAGGTCTAAACGTCACCACTCTCCTTGCCTTTATTGGAATGTCCTCACCCGTTTTTGGGTTTCTTCCTGGACGTTCACCTTTGTCACGCAAATCAAAGTTTCCAAAGCCTGATAATTTTACTTGAGTACCGGACTCAAGGGTCGAACGGATCTCAGAGAAGAACAATTCAACTAACTCTTTGGCGTCACGCTTACTTAAGTCATATTTAGCAATCAAGCTTTCGGCTATTTTGTCTTTGGTCAAAGCCATAAAATTAAATCCTCAACGATGCATCAAAAGTTTCAGACAATACCTTAACGATATTATCAACCGACTCTTGTATCTCACTTTCTTCAAGCGTTCTAGTCGAGTCTTGTAAGGTTAAGGCCACTGCAAGACTCTTCTTGCCCTCAGCTATACCTTTTCCCTTGTATACATCGAACAAGTTTAGGTCAACCAATTGATTTCCGCCAAATTTTTCTATACAAGAAAGTATATTATTGGCTGGAACGTTATCATTGAC
>JBELHI010000019.1:0-33335 GCA_042091475.1 Alteromonadaceae bacterium | reverse complement strand
TAGCCGACAATTTTAACCATTAATTGTTCACCGTGTTCACTCTCTAATTCAACACAAGCACCAAAAAATACTTTGCCTGCCTGCTGTGGTGAGGGGTCAATGATATCTAACTGATCCATACGCTTTTTCAAATATCGAATCCGCCGGTCAATTTCTCGCAAGCGACGCTTATTTTCTTTGTAATCTGCATTTTCACTGCGGTCGCCCAGACTCGCAGCCCATGTTACTTTTGCAGTTATCTCTGGACGTTCTGTACGCCACAGATAATTCAACTCCTGTTGTAATTTGATAAATCCTGCGCGGGTAATTAAAGGGGTATTCATAACAGCCTATCTCCTGTAACCATACAATTTAAAAAGGGCCGATAGTGGTTCAAATGTACAACTGATGAGAAAAGCTTAAAATTACTTTTTAATATAAAAAATGCTCCCGTTATTCCAAATTAACACTAAGAATCTACAATATATGACTATACTGAATTCAGGTTAATGATGTGATATACATCATACACCTTGAGCTTGTGATGTTGCGCATATGCACATTAGCATAGAACATAAGGTGATTTAGTATCAACAGCATCTCAGCTTACATTGACCGGAGTTTATCCGGTATTATAGTCCCCTTATCGATGGGGATACAATAGATGTGGAATAAGGTTTGGCATGGATAGTTGCCAATTACCTATGATGTAATGTGAAGCCGGCTGATAGTTAGCCGGCTTTTTTATGCTGTTACTGAGGATTGCCTTACTGTGTAGCAACCTCTGCTTGTGCAGATTCTGTTTCAGTTGCAGCAGGTGTTACAGCCAACAATTCAACATCAAACACTAATACTGAATTTGGTGAAATAACATCACCCATAGCACGCTCACCGTACGCTAATTCAGATGGGATGAAAAACTTGTATTTAGCGCCAATGTTCATTAGCTGAACGCCTTCAGTCCAGCCAGGGATCACGCGATTCAACGGAAATTCAACTGGCTCACCGCGACCAACAGACGAATCAAACTCAGTTCCGTCAATCAGTGTACCTGTGTAGTGAACTTTTACTGTGTCCTCAGCCTTAGGGCTTTCGCCTTCACCGGCAACCAGTACCTGGTACTGTAAACCAGATTCAGTCGTTACAACACCTTCTTTCTTAGCATTTTCTGCAAGGAATGTTTGACCTGCAGTAATATTTAATTCTGCAGCTTGAGCATCAGCTAACTGTTTCTTTTCTTGAAAAACAGTTTCTAGAGCTTTTAACTCCTCTTGCATTTCTGCTTGGGTCAATTTTGATTCACCTGTCAGTGCTGCGATAAACCCTTCAATAACCATTTGGCGGTCAAGATTAATATCAGCACCTTCTTGCATGTCTAGTTTTTGGTCAATAAATTGACCAACAGAACCACCAATCGCATAGGCTTGTTTTTGCTCTTGTGTTTCAAGTACTGTTTCAACGGTTACTTCAGTAGCGGTTTGATGATCACATGCAACCAGACCAATACTTGCCATTAATGTCATCGCAATTGCTGACTTTCTCATAGGGTTCTCCAATAATTGACTGCTCTCGCTGATAATATGTTTAGTAAACAAGGCAATCTTTCCATAAAAACTTTATACTACAGTTAACGTGGAAAAAGTGGAACCCATAGACGCGCTTATATGTATATTTTTATAACATTAGTATTCATTCTACTTACAGGCTGTAACAAGGCTGATGACTATATTCAAACCTCTATGCAGTTATCTGAGCAAGGGGCATATGCTACGGCTATCGCAAATGACAATAGCATCGCTATTGTATCTGGTATTAACAGCGGTATTGTGGTGTGGGACTTGGTCAACAAACAACCCAAATACCACTGGAGTCACAGGGCTAAAGACGCCAACGTGGTGATGGATATCAGTATTGGATTTGATAGTAACTATGCGGTCACAGCTGACCGTAGAGCGTTTGTATTATGGGATCTGAGATCCGGGGAGCCAGAAGGGTTTTGGCGTATTGATCACTCAAGCATACGAGATACCGCAGTAGCGAATGACGGCCGTGCCGTACTTATTGGTCGTGGCAATGGTCAAGTACTGTTTTTTGAACCTGACACCGGTAGACGTTTAGAATTTCTTGGTCACAGTGAAAAAATCAATAGTGTAGATATATCGCCCAATGGCCGTTATGCACTGACCGGTGGCAACGATTACACCGCCCATTTATGGAATACTGATAGCGGACAAGTGATCTATACCTTTAATCATCCAAGCCGTGTCACTAAAGTTAAGCTTGACCCCCAGGGTCGTTACGCATTTACCGCCGATTCGCAAAAAATGGCACGTATTTGGGATTTGAGTAACGGTAAAGTCGTCAGCGCATTAGATTACATGGCGCGACAAAAAATATTCACGACAGTTAGATTTTCAGCTGACGGTAGCTTATTGGCAACAGGCTCACCGAGTCGCAATGTTACGGTATGGGACGTTGCTAGTGGACAAGCAAAAGCCTATTGGTCAGTTACTGCAAACCCTCGGTCGCGTTACGCATCTGCGATAGTCCATGATGTAAGTTTTGATCTTCAGAACCACATTAATACTGCCAGTAGTAGCGGTGTATTAGAGCATTGGGATTACCAAAATAAACAACCTTGAATTATCAACATTATAGATCTAATGACAAAGGTTAACGGTCCTCTGTTTTGACATCTTGATGGCTTGGTGTGATGAAGTGTTGACGCATTACGTCGTTTAGCTGTGCTCAGTCCTCAGACATTTCGTCATCACTTCAATGGCAATATTCAAGACAGTCATCGCCGCCGACAGTGCCATTATTGTCAATATAAAACTCACATTTCCTTTAAAAAATATCCTCATACCCTGCTCAACAATGGCATATTTAGCCATGATATTTTTTAATTGTGCTATATCTTTATAAGCTCATTAATAGTGTCACTATACTGGTGACATATCTTCAAAGTATTCATGCGAGGGTGCTATGAACAATAAATTGACTATTGCAGTGACTATTCTTGTTGGCTCATTAGCAACGGCCTGTAGCTCGACAGGTACGTCAAATCAGTCCATTAATAATTCCAATCTGACTCATGGGCAAGTGCAACTAACATTGAAAAAGGGCGTGACGACCAAAGCTCAAGTACTTGAAACCTTTGGTGCACCAAATATTACCACCATTGATTCTGCTGAGCGTGAAGTATGGACCTATCAGCGCAATGCCAGTGTCGCCAATAGTAGTTCTTCTGGTAGCTTTGGCACAGTATTTTTATTTAGTGGCAGTTCAACGGCCGCGGGGTTTGAGCAATCAAGTAGAACCGTGACCCTGATTATTAAATTTGATGACCAAGACAAGGTGGTTGACTTTAAGAGCCGCAGTACCAGTTTTTAAGTAATAAAAAGAGGAAAAAAACATGAACACATTTAAACTCGGCGGATATCTAGCAGCTTTGTGCCTGTTGCTTGTGGGCTGTGTTAGCACACCACCGCAAAAAACGTCGCTGCAATTACAAGCCATCCAATCACAAAACTTTGAAACCGATAAGAGTGTTGCCTTTGCTGCTACTTTATCCGTGTTTCAAGATTTGGGCTATATTATTCAAAGCGCAGACAAAGATACAGGTTTTATAACCGCCAAAAGTGCGACCAAAAGTGACCACAGCTTTTTCACTGTGATGTCTGGCAACACCACCAACTCTACAACGAATGCAACAGCGTACGTCGAGCAGTTGAAACCCGGGCTCAGTAAGATTAGGTTAAATTTTGTGATCAGTAACAAATCAAGTTCCCAGTACGGACAAACCAGTGCCAATGACCAAGTGATAGAAGACACTAATGTTTATGAGAGTGCCTTTAACAAAATTGGCGATGCTATTTTCATTCGTTCTGGTAGCTAACACGCGTCAAAACTCGCAGTACTTAAAAGATTTAAATACACTATTTAAAATGCCATTCAATGCGCTTACTACCAAGCATTGAATGGTTAACCACAACTGTCCGCGCCTAATTTTTTGCCTTGGCCTGAGCAAGTTATGGTAAACTTTGAGTCCTAACTTACATTAGCTAACAAATCATGACAACATTAGATCAATATGACCAACGGCTGCAAGAGCTTGAAGTCAAGATAGCCTATCAAGAAGATACTATAGAACAACTAAACGCGGCGTTAAGCCACCAGCAACAGGTGATGAGTGAGCTTGACTACAAGTTGCGATTAATCAGTGACAAACTTAAAACTGTGCCTGTTTCTGACATACTTTCAGCCGAAGATGAGCCACCACCGCCCCATTACTAATAAAATAAAAATTTACTGCGGTTTAAATACGCCAATAACGTTTTCATTGGCACGTGATGCCTTGTTCACGTTATCTTTAGGGCGGGTTTTATGATAGCCACAACGAACACACTCAACTTGTTCGACATTATCTCGCCAAAAAAGCATCAAAGTGTCCATCTCTGAACATGTTGGACAGACTGCACCGGCAATAAAACGCTTCTTTTGTTTATCTGACATGAATAATCGTTGTCCTTTTATCTGGAGTAAGGATAATACCCTAGTTTTCAGTTTTTCGGTATGCCATGTATACGCTATACCGATGTAAAAGGTACGTTATGATTCAGTTTTTAGATGTTAGCTTGCTGCGAGGCACTAAACAGTTACTCAAAGGCGCAAATGCGACACTTTACCCAGGCCATAAAGCCGGTCTGATTGGTGCCAATGGCTGTGGTAAATCAACTATCTTTGCCCTAATTAAAGGTGAGCTAACAACTGATGAGGGTGAGCTCAATGTACCCGCTCAATGGAAGATAGCATCAGTGGCACAAGAAACGCCCTCCGTAGAAAGCAATGCCATTGATTATGTTATTGACGGTGACAAAACCTTTAGAGATCTACAACAGCAACTTCATATAGCTGAGTCGAATAATAGTGACGGTGTCATAATCGCAGAGCTACACAGTAAATTGGAGCACGCGGGTGCCTACGATATTGAATCCAGGGCAGCCAGCATTTTACACGGACTTGGTTTTTCAAACGACGCCTGCCAGCGGGCAGTAAGCGAATTTTCCGGTGGTTGGCGTATGCGCCTCAACTTAGCTCAAGCACTAATCTGCCAGTCTGATCTGTTACTCCTTGATGAACCAACCAACCACCTCGATTTAGATGCCGTGATTTGGCTTGAACGATGGCTACAACGATACACGGGTACTTTGCTCCTAATATCCCATGACCAAGCTTTCCTTGATGCCACGGTGAATGAGATACTCAGTGTAGAGCAACAAGAGTTATATAGTTACACAGGTAACTACAGTGCTTTTGAAAAGCAACGTGCAGAACGATTGCGCCTACAAGACTTAGAATATGCGAAACAACAAGATAAAGTTGCCCACTTACAATCTTTCATTACCCGCTTTAAAGCCAAGGCTAGCAAGGCAAAGCAGGCTCAAAGTCGTATTAAACAACTAGAAAAAATGGAAACCTTGCTCCCCGCACACCAACACTCACCCTTTAGTTTTAGCTTTTTTGAACCGCCAAAGTTGCCAAATCCATTGGTTAGCCTTGAGCAAGTAAAAGCGGGATATGATGACGTCGTCATTTTGTCTGAAGTTAAACTCAACCTGGTGCCGGGTAGCAGAATAGGTTTACTGGGTCGCAATGGTGCTGGTAAATCAACACTGATCAAACTGCTTGCCGAAGAGCGTCCACCCCTTGCGGGTAATTACCAAACGTCTAGTGGCTTAAGTGTGGGTTATTTCGCCCAGCATCAGTTGGACTATCTGGATTTACAAGCATCGCCCCTGTCTCATCTGCAGCAACTTGACCCTAAGGCCATGGAACAAAACCTGCGTGATTTCTTAGGTGGCTTTGGCTTTATTGGCGATGAAGCACTGAAACCTGTTGCACCCATGTCCGGTGGTGAAAAAGCCCGCCTAGTACTGGCAATAATTACCTATCAAAAACCTAATTTATTACTGCTAGATGAACCAACAAACCACTTAGATTTGGAAATGCGGCATGCATTAAACGTTGCTTTACAGGGTTTTGAGGGGGCTATGGTACTTATATCTCACGACCGTTTCTTACTGAGTTCCGTGTGCGATGACTTCTATCTGGTTAACGCTGGTTCAGTATCTCCGTTCAAAGGCGACTTGGATGACTACCGCCAATGGTTAATAACAGACAGTGCGACTAGTCAGAGTGCAGACAACAGTGAAGCACCAAAGCGCGATAGGCGGGCGCAAAAACGTCTCGAGGCAGAATTTCGGCAAACCATAGCGCCGCTAAAAAAGCAGCTTAATAAAGCTGAGAAATTGGTAGACCGTCATCAACTAGCACTTGATGAGATTGAAACTGAAATGTCAGACACAAGTCTTTATGAAGAGCACAACAAAGACCGATTAAAACAATTACTGCAAGCCCAAACAGAACATAAAAATGCCCTTGATGAGGCGGAGATGGACTGGATGGATTGCCAACAAGAGATCGAAAACGCACAGCAACTATTTGAGCAATCTTTGGCAAATGATGACGCATAGCCAATTGACCGCAGAGCAATATTGGGCGTTTGCATGCCAACAATACCCAGAACACCAACACGTATTGTTGCAAATGCAGGACGATTGCGCCTGCAATATCAATCTGTTGCTGTTGTGTTGGTGGTTAGACAGCCATTCATTGCAGTTGTCTGTAAACCAGTGGCGCTTACTGGCAAACACCGTCAGTGACAATGAGAAAAAATTGCTCACCATGCGCGCGCAGCGCAGGCAAGCTAAAGGTGTAGATACTGAGCTTTACAGTGACCTATTGAAGCAAGAATTAACCCTTGAAAAGGATCAGCAAGCATTGATAATTAAGCAACTAGAGAGATGGTTGCCTTTACATTCTGGGCGTGACAATATGCACTTTTATGCTCAAACATTTACTAATAACGAGGTAATATTGCAGCAACTGAGCGAATTAAATAAACGTTACTATGAAGTAACGACTATGACAAAGGAGTAGGTCATTAGCACCCCATTTGTACCACCTTGGTGGGCTAAGAATCGTCACATTCAAACTATTTGGCCTCGATTTATTCAGCGCCGACAAGCCATCTCATTAGAATGGACAGTATTTGAGTTACCCGATGGTGATTTCATTGATCTTGCTTGGACGCCCAAGCCAAAACGATGCCGAGGCCTAGTCGTCATGTTTCACGGCTTAGAAGGGTCGGCACGCTCCCACTACGCTAACGACATGCTTGCGACATTGTCGTCACAAGGTTGGCAGTGCGTATTGATGCATTTTAGAGGCTGTGGATTAGGCCTAAATCGTCTAGCACGGAGCTATCATTCCGGCGATACTGAAGACGCAAAGTTATTACTTACTCACTTGGCAGAATCTTTCCCCTCTGTGCCTAGGGTAGCCATTGGCTTTTCACTGGGCGCCAATATGTTAATGAAATTACTCGGTGAAGTGCCTGAGCATCAATGGCTAGATGCCGCCGTGGCCATTGCACCGCCATTTAGGTTACGGGCCTGTGCAGACTCAGTGAATAGCGGTTTTTCCAGAGTCTATCAGCACTATTTATTAACCAGTATGCGTAATAAGTCGCTGCAAAAGTTGGCTCGTGGAGACTTTGCAGCTTATCCTTGGCTGACCAAGGCACATATTGAAAATATTCGCTCTTTCATTGAATTTGACGAGTCAATCACAGCACCATTACACGGCTACAAAAATGCTGATGAGTACTATGAAAAAGCCAGTGCCAGCCTATACGCGAAAAAAATACTCACACCAACCTTGATGATACATTCGATTGACGATCCGTTTATGTCGGAAGATGTGGTGCCAAGCAGCAACGAGCTGTCGACCAATGTGACACTGGAACTTCATAACAATGGTGGCCACGTAGGTTTTTTAAAAGGCTTACCATGGCGCAGTAACGTATGGCTTCATGAACGCGTGCCTGAGTTTATTAATCGCTTTGGTGTTGATATTATATGAGTGTGAGCATTGAGTTGCTCATGCTGCTATTCCTACTGGCCTTATTTGCCGGCGCCATGGATACCCTTGTTGGTGGCGGAGGCTTAATTACCGTGCCCGGTCTCATGTTAACCGGGCTACCACCCGTTGCCGTGTTGGGCACTAATAAACTGCAAGGCTGTTCTGGCACTGCGACGGCATCCTTGATGCTATTTCGGCGGCGTCATCTGCATTGGAAAGAGCTGCGCATACCCATGCTGATGGCTGCCCTTGGGGCTACCATTGGTGCATTATTAGTGAGACAAATAAACAGTCAGCAGTTACAAATCATTATTCCAGTGGTATTGAGCTTTATCTCTATCTATTTTCTTCTTTCACCAATGCTAACCAAGCGTCACAGACGGTTAATGTCCAAAAAAAGCTACAACTGCATGGTGCTGCCATTAATAGGTCTCTACGATGGTATGCTTGGACCGGGTACTGGGTCCTTCTATTCTATGGCTGCGAGTGCATTTCGGCAGTATCAAGTTGTTGATGCGGTTAAACGAGCTAAAGCGTTAAACTTTGCCACTAATGCGGCGTCGCTTACCGTATTTATTGGTTTGGGTGAAGTGATTTGGCATGTTGGTTTAGTCATGGTCGCGGGACAAATCATTGGCGCTTGGATAGGGACTCACACGTTATTTAAAATCAACCCTGCATTGCTGCGCCCGGGCATTGTTATAGTCTCTGTGGTTATGTTGATCAGTTACTTGTATAATGGCTAGCAGAGGTTTAAGTACTCATATAAAAGGGCAACCAAATGATCATCCCCCTAGACCAATTAGAAAAAGACACCATACTTGCCATTATTGAACAGTTTGTTCTGTCCGAGGGGACAGAATACGGCGAACACGATGTCAGTTTAAAAGATAAAGTGGGCCAAGTTCATCAGCAGTTAGTTAATGGCAACGCATTTATTGTGTATTCAGAACTTCATGAGACCGTTAACATTGTCGCCAAAGAAGCATTAAGCAACGACTCACCGTCATGTAGCTGTTGTTAATGTGACCTGAAACGTTACTGGAATTACCGTTGATATGTGACTTAAAGCGGCAATTGCCTTAAGTGCATTAACGCCATTTTTTAATCCATAATCAGCCGTATTAATCAGCAGTGGTTTGCGCGTATTGACGACCAAAGTATCATTATTTAGGCGAGTGATAGACAGGGACAAAACCACAGGTCGGATTTTGCCATGCAGTGATAGTTGCGCTGGCAGTTCGTAATTTATCACACTGCCAGCCTCAACGAGGCTTGTCGGTGGCGGTAACGTCGCCCGTAGTGATGCATTAGGAAACTGTAACACTTTAAAAAACAGCTTCTTCATGCGTTCATCTCGAATCGGTATAGCAGTATTAACCGAAGTTAAATCCACACTCGCACGTAACAAATACTGATGCTCTGACACTGGTTTTAATGACGCGTAAAAATCATCAAATTGATGGGTCTCAGTCAATACCTGCTGTTTAGTTGATAGGAAGTGCAAATAAGAAGTAGACGGTTGCGTTAACCACTCTGTGGTAGCCCCAATGACACTATAAAAGCTAATAAAAAGATAAATATAATAGCGAAAAAAGTTATTCATCATACGGCTTATTCCTTGGCAACTATTAAGGTCAGTTTAACTCTGCTTGAGATTTAATAATATGTTGCCAGTCTAAGGTTTGATCACCCAAAATAAAAAAATCTGGATTGGTTAACTGTTCTCGCTGGTTATAACTTAATGGTGAAAACCCGCGGTCTACAATCTTTCCACCTGCCTCCGACACAATGCATTGAGCCGCACCCGTGTCCCATTCGCCGGTGATACCCACGCGCATGTAGATGTCGGCGGTACCCTCAGCAATCGCACAGGCTTTTAGTGAACAACTGCCACGTTTAAAGGTGTTATAAGTTCGTTGGTCTGTAAGGTGTCGCATTACTCGCTCTAGTGGCTGTACACGACTTACCGCTAACGTTATAAGGTCATTGTCTGGCGACTCAAAACGTCGCACCTTGATGCGCTGGACTTGACCGTCCCAGGCCTTCCAAGCCCCAGCGCCAGCAATGGCGTAATACATAATACCTTGAGTAGGCCAGTAGATGACGCCGATAACCGGCAGATTATCACTAACGAGGGCAATACTCACAGAAAAGTCACCGCTCTTTGATACAAATTCTTGCGTACCATCAATGGGATCAACCAACCAATAGGATTGCCATGATTGACGTTCAGACAATGGTAGATGAACTTGCTCTTCTGACATTAATGGTAAGTTAGGGGTATGGGTTGCTAAGTATTCTTGAATAAAGTCATGGGCGGCAATATCAGCACAGGTGACAGGTGATTGGTCGGCTTTTTGTAAATGCTTAAAGTCACCAGATTGATATATCGACAAGACTAATTTACCGGCGGCTTCGGCACAGTTTTTAGCCGTATCTAAACAATTTTGTAATTCTAGATCGGTCATTTAGTGGTTCGCCTGTGTTGTTGAAATAGTAACAATGCACACACGCTACGGGCTTCTGAAAAATTATCCTGTAACAGTAAATCACTGCTACTTACAATTGGCCATGAGACCTGATGTAACGGCTCAGGCTCATCACCAGGTAAACACGAAGGGTAAAGGTTTTCCGCCATGAATATATGCATTGGTGCATTAAAAAAACCTGGGGCCATATTAACCGTGTGTAATAACGTTAACTGCTGTGCGGCATAGCCTATTTCTTCTTGAAGCTCGCGATTCGCCGCTTGTTCAGGTGTTTCACCGGGATCAATCAAGCCTTTAGGGAAGCCTAATTGATAAGAGTGTGTGCCAGCTGCATATTCTTCCACCAATAGTATGTCATCACTCGCGGTCACCGGAACCACCATAATTGCGCCACGTCCTGATCCGACCATGCGCTCATATTCACGTTGTTCGCCGTTGCTAAATTCAAGATCTATCTGCTCTATGGCAAACAGACGACTTTTAGCCACCACTTTTCTATGATGAATTGTCGGAAGTGTTAATGGTTTTTTAGCTATGCTCATACTGCGATTACAAATTGTCTATTGCCGCCACTCAGGATATTATCAACATACACGGTCTATGGCATTTTCGCCATCGTTTTTACTATTTTATACGGATTACAAGCCATGACATATTTTGATTGGTCGGCAATCGATACAGTGCTGCTGGATATGGACGGTACACTGCTCGACCTGCATTTTGACGACCATTTTTGGTTACATCATCTCCCTCAGAAGATTGCCCAACGTGAGCAACTACCATTTGCCCAAGCACAACAGCAAATTGTTTCTGAGTGTGACAAAGTCGCTGGGACATTGGCGTGGTATTGCTTAGATATATGGGCAAATAAGTTAGACATGGATTTGCTCGCGGCAAAGCGAGAAATTCAGCACTTAATAGCAATGAGAGACGATGCGATTCCGTTCCTAGAGGCTTTAAAACAGGCAAATAAACGTGTGATACTGGTCACTAATGCGCACCCCGATTCCCTTACATTGAAACTTGAGCACACCGAATTGGGCAACCACATAGACGAATTAATCTCGACACACGAGTTTGGTATCACTAAAGAATATCAAGGATTGTGGCAGCAGCTGCAAGGGCGTACTGGATTTGACCCAGAACGCACCCTATTTGTTGATGATAGCCTGACTATTTTACGGGCAGCTCAGACATTTGGTATCGCCCATTTATTGGCGGTAACTAATCCAAGCAGTCAGCGTAGTGAAAACGACAGCGAGGAATTTATTGGCAGCAATGACCTCAGACAACTAATCCCATCGTTACTGCCTTAGAAGCTGAACGAATAAAAGCCGTCTTGGTCCGCCGCACCAAATAGCATGGCCGCTTGCTTGACTTCTTTCGGCAGTGAATCAACAGGTTTAAATTTACCCGACCCAGTCACTTGATGACTGGGGCTGATTTTAGCAGACGCCGATAAATTAAAGCTGTTAGGTGGCGCAACCTCAGCTGTTATATGCTGCTGTTGGCAGCCTAATACAGCAGTAAAGGTGTCTAAATCAATCCATCCAGTAGTACCTGATACCGCCGCATCACGCCACGAACCTTTGCCATCCAGTTGCTGACATACCGCAGCTTCAAAAACGGCGTTTGCTAACGACACCCGCAATTGACCATCTAATTTGATCGGCATGGGCATGGGCACATTGGCCGCCAGCAAGCGTGCTGGTGCGCGAACATTTAGGTTTTTTGCGGTGATGGTCATGTTCGCATCAACCATAGCAAAGCCGTGAATACTAATTTCATCGCGGTTGCGCGTATTACCAGCAATAATGTCTAAGCCCAGTTTACCTGTAAATAAGCGCCAAACTGAGACGTCCCAACGAACATTTTTTAACTCCACACCTTGGCTATAGACACGTGTTGCCTTACCTTGCCAGATGGTACCGGTGACACCGCTCATGCTGATATCATTTGGTAATAATCGGTAAATCACCTGACTAGCAGGCAGGTTCGCTATCAATAGCCCAAGATACAAGAGTACACCTAGGAACGTTAATTTTATAATCGTCGCTTTATTCATCATTTACCCAATTGTAGTCGTCTGACTTTGACAAAACCAAGGGAGTCTGACTCTGCAATGTCTGCGATTAAAATTTTAATCCCTTGTTTCTCTAGACCATCCAGCCATGACATCAAACTGTTGAAATTGGTGTTATCAATCCAGACTTGTAGCTCCTCGCCTTGGGGTTGCATACGAGTGATTGATATACCTGAACGAGAGGCACTGCTGTTTACGGCCTGAGTTAACGAACCACTGAATTTGCGATTTCCATTTGCACTATTAGACGTATTTAGTTTGACGGCACTGTCAACAACGTAGCTTAACAACTCTTGTTTCACCGTAATTTGCTGGCTATTACGAGCCAGTGAGGTATTTAATGGTGACCAAATTAACCAGTAAAAGGCACCGACAATAACGACAACAGCAAATGCGATAGTCAAGTATTGCTCACGCTCACTTAAGCGCTTATATTTTTCTATTAACTCCATGACTTACCTCTTAATACTCAATGAGCCGACAACATAATCTTCTTTATTATTGATTGCGCCCTGAGTCACCTCATAACCCAATTGCTGCACACTGGTTTTGAATTGTTCTAGGTTTCTAAATCCTTTACCAATAGCTTGCAGCCTCAACTCATTGCGCTTGGCATCAAATTTCATGGTTTGTGGGCGTACTTCATGTTCGGTAAACGCGGGCGCCATTTGAGTTAGCATGACAAGAAATGACATAGTGTCACTACCGGAACCAGACTTGGACAATTTAGAAGCAATTTGGCGTTTCATAATCCCCTCTTTTGGCGCACCACCTTTGGGGAAAGCTTGTTTGTATGCTGCCGCTATTTGTGCACTTAATTGTTCAGATTGTGTACTTAACAAATATGCCTCTATGCCTTTATTTGCGACATTGGTAAACAGTGCAAGGGCGGCTAAAACCGCTACCCAGCGCCATTGTTTGGCTGACTCAGAGAGCTTTTTACGAATCTTAAATTCACCTTGTAACAGGTTGAAAGAAACACCACTGAGCTGACTTGCCATGACTTCCATTGGGAGTTCTTCAGGTTCCGATTGGATAGCTAAATTAGCGGTGTCGCTTTCATCGGGCAACGGCGAGTATAGGTGTAAGGTTTTGGTGTCCTGCTGCTTTTCAACAAATTGGGTTAAGGTAGGCAATACCCATGACAGTTCGCCTGCGATACTGTTCCAAGCACCTAGTCTAAACAACCACTCGTTTTCAAGACCCAAGCCACTTATAGCATTTTCATGCAACGGCAAGGCGAGTACATCCGGGATCAGACGCTCGCACGTTATTTCTGCCTCAGACAAACACACCAGCCACTCATGCATTTTACTGCGGTTCACTGCTGCAATTGTTTGCTGATTATCAACAGCCGCACCAAAGGCAAAGAAATGGTCGTCAACATCCCCAACGACATCGTCTTCTAACATAAAGGGTAAAGCCGCAAGCACCTTGGCATTGGCTTTATGGGGCAGTTCTACAGTGCTTAACTTTATATCCGTTGACGGCACCAGAGCTGTCACGGGGCGATGGCCAGCGCGCTCTTTTAAGGTATTTAATTGTTTCCCACTTGGTAAACAACCAGAGGCAACGAGTGCCTTGTCCGATGAAGACCAGATACACCAATAGACAGCATCATCTACGTTGGCGCCAAGTCTAATTACTAACTGTTCACTCATCGAATTCCTCCGAATTCACGTCTTATCACGGTCATGGGTTTGTTTTCTTCTATTTTAAACAAAGTGGTCAAGTTAAAACTAGTATTATTATACTGAGTTTTGGTTTGTAAACTGAAGTAGCGCGTAGTCACACTAAATCGGTCTTGCTGAGTCTGGCTTAATTGAGCATTTGAAATTTCTGATATGGATAAAAAGTCTTGTACTTTTTGATAGCCGTCAGGCGGTCGGTTGGCAATCACTTGCTTCGCGATACTCTCATTGACCGCGCTACCTAGCATAGCACTTAACAGTGGGGCTTGTTCGTCAGTCAATGTATTAACATTAATAATTAATTCATTGGTATTTGGTAAGGTACAAACATAAGGCAATAAGCGCGTCATTAAGTCGGCACTCATGTTATTGAGTAGTCGCAATTCCGATGTATTCACCAGTTTATTATTGGCTGCCAGATATGGGAATTCAAGGGATTGATAATCACTGTCCTCAGCACCATAATTGGACAGCTGAGCGTCGCTATCTAACCAGTCCAGCAGGGTTCCCACTAACATATCTCGGTCTAAACTTGGCACGTCTTGTAATACATTTTCAATTAACGTGGTAAATATATCCTCAGGTTCAAAGGTAGTTTGACCTTGTGGTTTCTCAGACAGGGCATTGAGATTAAAACAAGTTCTCATGTCAATCAGTTCACCGCTTATGGAGCCGCCGGGGATAGGATAATTTATTTCAGTGGTTGCCCAAGGTTGCTCGAGGTGAATAATATCATTATCAAGTTCAATTTGCTGGGTTAACGCTTTGATTGCCAGTTGTTCAGCCCCTATAGCAAACCAGTAGGCTTGGTTATTGTCTTTAATCGCTGAGACTTTACGGATATTCAGCTGTAATCGGCCGGTCATCTCAGTAGCAAGCAGACTAACAATAGCCACTACCAATAGCACCACAATGAGTGCCACACCGCCTTGGTTTTTTCTCATTGTTGGCATCAGTCGCTCACCACCGGCATCAAAAATAGTCGCTCAATAGCGCCAAATTCTTTGGTTGTGATGGTCACTACAACGGCATGGGGTAGGGATTGCCCAGAATAACTTTCTGCTCTGTCGGGTTCGCTTTTACTGCCAGTGGTTTGCTGTGTTTTGACGATATATTCCACGCGAAAATCTTCCACGTCTTCAAGTAACACGCGTATTTTTGGTTCAAATCCAATCACATTATCGACATAATTAGTGTACAAACGTTCTAGCCTGCCATCCTGTAAACGATAACTCACGGGTTGTAAGGTGCTGCGAGGCAGCCGCCATTGCGGATTGTCCCAACCATTGCGAACAAAAGATACACCATCGGTTTCACTATCAACCCAATCTTTTGCGCCCATCATCACGATATCTGTTGCTTCGCCGTTTACTCGTGTTGGGCGGGGCACCGCTTGAAGAAAATCGCGATCCATGATCATAAAGGTACGCTGGAGCTTTTGTAAGTTGTCAAACTGACGCTTGGATGTCTCATTCATGCCAATGACTCGATTGAGAATGGCATTAGCCGCCAAGCCAACCATAGTAAAAATTGCCATCGCAATCAATATTTCTAATAACGTAAAGCCCTTATTACCGCGTATCATCATATGTCCACGGGTTTAGGTTTGGCAACATAGGTAGACACTGAGGTAATGATACCTTCTAACTCTTTGTCTAAGGCAATTTCTATGGTTACCTGTTTGAAATCTTTATCCATGGTATCGGCAACCACTTGTCGCCAATACCAGGTTTGATTAGCTAATTCGGACTCGCCAACCTGATTGTTTTTTATTGGCCATGGCTGTGTCAGCAGGACCTCGCTTAAACGGTTATTCGCCGCCCAAGTGGCAAAGGTGATTTGTTTGAGTTTACCGGTACTTCGCAAATGTTCGGCACCACTGCGGAGTATAGCTGTGGCAGATAAAGCAAATATGAAAATAGCTACCATCACTTCTAGTAGCGTCATACCCCGTTGGCTACGTTTGTAATCCGTCATAATGAATCCAGGGGTTCTGACAACTTCAGTGGCGGAGATTCTTCTGCGTCAACACGAAAAAATACGGGTTGTTCGCTACCAAATTCTGGTTCATATTTAAATATCAGACTAAACGGCGTGAGATCGCCACTGGAGGATATGTGCACTTGCGGTGGCGGTGGTGGCTTATCCTCTTCCTCACCAATCTGTACGCTGTCATCGTTGACAGAGAGTGACTCGTCAAATACCTCGGTATCAAACAAGTTACCGTCTGACTCCCATGGTAACCCGTCTAACTGAACCTCCAGGGTAAAGGCTTCATCTAATTCAACAGCGCCAAATAGCGGATCGTCCTCTAAAGGCTGCCACCGCTCTTCATCGTCCAGTTTGGCAAACCAATACTTGTTTTCTTCGACATACAGGCCGTATTGAGTCTGTGTCAAAATGGCTTGGTCGCTTGCCATAGTGACAATGGCTTGAAAGCGCTGGGCTTGTTTTTCTAGTTGTTTCTGCCTGTCTTGGAGGTCAATATTCATGACTACAGTACCAACGACCATCCCCATCAGTAATAGCACCAGCATCACCTCCAACAAGGTGAAACCACGTTGTTGATGTAGTGTTGCGGGGGAAGGATGGGCTATTATCATGACCGGCTTTTAATTCAACACTAGATTAGTTGAGGTAGTCGCTAAGATTCCAATTACCAATATCATCGTCACTACCCGTGATTCCATCAGGGCCAGCAGTAAACAAGTCAATACGTCCTAACTCACCGGGGCTGATAATGTAATACTCGTTGCCCCACGGATCATTTGGCAGACGTTTAATGTAACCGCCGAGTTGAAAGTTGCGTGGAATGGGGTCCATTGTTGGTGCTTCGACTAGCGCTTCCAAGCCTTGTTCTGTGGTTGGAAATACGTTGTTGTCTAATTTGTACATTTCAAGCGCACTTTCTAGCTGTTGAATATCAACAGCGGCTTTTTTAAACTGTGCTTTTTCCTGGTTTCCCAAAATACTCGGCGCCACCATCGAGGCCATAATACCGATGATTAATAACACAACCATTACTTCAATGATTGTAAATCCTGATTGAGATGTGATTTTTTTCATTAGATATTCACCATGTTGTTTATTTCGATAATCGGTTGCAAAATCGCAAGTACAATCAACAGTACTATGCCTGCCATTGTAACAATTAAGATAGGCTCAAAGACCTTTAGCGAGACATTAACCAGGGTTTCAAATTCTCGGTCTTGGTTGTCTGCGGCTCTGCCTAGCATCTGTTGTAGTTCACCACTTTTTTCACCTGATGCAATCATATGCATCATGATCGGTGGAAACATTTTTGTATTGTCTAATGCCGCTCTTAAGCTAGAGCCCTCTCTAACATTTATTGCTGCATTAGCAATCGCATCTTTGATGGTCAAATTTTGTAGTACGTCACCGGAGATTCGCATACTTTCAAGCAAAGGCACGGCACTGGATGTTAATATACTCAAGGTTCTTGCAAATCGAGCGGTATTTAAACCTCGCGCAACCTTGCCTAATAACGGTAGAGTTAACACGAATTGATGAAATTGACGTTGGAACGCAGTTCTTTTCATCATGCGCTGAAACACAAGATACCCTGCTACTAATGCCAAAACTAAAAATACGCCATAACTTTGTAACCACTCACTAATGGCAATCATAACTGCCGTCAACGGTGGTAAATCTTGTCCCATATTGTCAAACTGACCAACAATCTTCGGCACCACCACGGTGAGCATTGCCACTACAATGACGATACAGAAAAACAACATGAGCGTTGGGTAAATCATAGCTTGGGTTATTTTACTGTTAGTCTGCTGCTTGTTTTCTGTGTAATCTGCCAATCTACTGAGTACGGTATCAAGGTGACCTGATTTTTCCCCGGCAGCAACCATGGCTCTGAATAAGGTATCAAACACGTGAGGAAACTCAGCCAAACTGTCGGCTAAAGAGTGACCTTCGGTCACTTTACTTCTCACGGCCATCATCATATTGCGCTGACGAGGCTTTTCGCATTGCTCTGCAACCGCTAACAAGGCCTCTTCAATCGGCAATGATGACTCTACTAAGGTAGAAAGCTGTCGGGTCAGTAATGATAAATCCGCAGCTGAAATTGAGGTCTTAAAAAAACCTTGTTGGCTAGATTGTTTTTTCTCACTATCAGCCGCTTGCTCTAATGACAGTGGTAACAATCCTTGCTCTCTCAGCATTTGCCGTAACTGCTTAGGATTATCAGCCTCTAATACACCTGACTTTTGCTTGCCCTTTTTATCCAATGCTGTGTAAGAATATGCGGCCATTATTCGTCCCTTGTTACTCGCAATACTTCCTCAAGGGAGGTTTTGCCTTGAAGTACTTTGCGACAACCATCATCACGAATACTTGGTACCGATTGACGCAGGTATTTTTCAATAGATTGTTCACCTTGACCATTGTGAACCATTTCTCGAATGTGCTCATCCACCACCAACAATTCATGAATACCAGTACGACCGCGGTATCCAGTATGGTTGCACTGGACACAGCCAGCAGCAGAACAGATCGTAGCACCTTCGGAATTGTCTCCTAAACCAAGTATTTTGGCCTCTTCAGCAGTAGGCAAGTGCTCTTGCTTACAGTGCGGGCAAAGTGTTCTTACTAGACGCTGAGATAACACAGCTAATAAACTAGATGATAGTAAGAAAGGTTCAACCCCCATATCTTCAAGTCTCGTAATGGCACCAGCCGCGGTATTCGTGTGCAGTGTGGACATAACTAAATGGCCCGTCAAACTCGCTTGCACGGCAATTTCTGCGGTTTCTAAGTCACGTATTTCACCAATCATCACGACATCAGGATCTTGACGTAATATAGCTTTTAAGCCGCGGGCAAACGTCATGTCTACTTTCTGATTCACTTGAGTCTGACCAATACCCTCGATATCAAATTCAATCGGATCTTCTACAGTGAGTATATTTCTATCGTTGACATTAAGGGTGCTAAGACCAGCATATAAAGTGGTACTTTTACCCGAGCCCGTGGGGCCAGTGACCAAAATAATACCGTGGGGTTTCTTAATCAAATCTGCAAAAATTTGTCTGTTCGTAGCGGTCATACCTAAATCTTGCAGGTTCAGACGGGCATTATTTTTGTCAAGTAATCGCAATACCACCCGCTCACCATGACTCGAAGGCATGGTACTCACTCGCACGTCTACAGCCCGGCCCGCAATGCGCAAAGTGATGCGCCCATCTTGAGGTAATCGTTTCTCAGCAATATCAAGTTTAGCCATGACTTTAATACGAGACACTAACATTGACGCCATTTTGCGATGTGGTCTGAGTATCTCTCTCAATACGCCATCAACTCGGAAGCGAATAATGAGGTGTTTCTCAAAGGTTTCAATGTGGATATCGGACGCACCCTCTTTTATCGCTTCACCTAACATGGCGTTAATCAATTTGATGATCGGTGCATCGTCTTCATTTTCAAGTAAGTCTTCCGCTTCGGGTAATTCTTCAGCCAGGGCAAAGAGATCTTCCTCATTGCCCAAATCTTCCATCAACTGTTTAGCTTCGGATGTACCGCGCTGAAAAGCTTGAGTCAAAATAGTCTCAAACTCTCCTGGCGCCACGGATTGCAAGGTAAACCCCTTGCCAAACCACCGCCTAACTTCAGTGAATGCCGCCAAGGGTGTATTCTCTGTGCAGTATAGCAATGCCGGTTCAACGCCGGCATCAAGCAGCACTTGATGACGTTTAGCGAAACTGAATGTCAGCTGTGAAGGCATGACATCAACATTGCCGTCTAAGGGTATTAACTCTGTCGTGTTGCCATCAATAGTCTGTTCAACATCATCATCACTGTAAGGTGCATCTGTAACACTCATGGTTAATCAACTTGCTCTGAACTATTATCCATATAATCCTCAAATGAAGGTGGTAATGCCATAGATTCGTCCCACTCTTGTAATTGAGGCCCTTTACTAAACGGCATTAGCGGAATACCGTCTGCTTGACGTTTAAGTTGTTCGGCACGGATGTAATTATATTTGCGGTTACTAATAGTATTCATAGTAACGCCGTCACGAATAATTGTTGGACGGATAAACACCATCAGATTACGCTTGCGCTTATCTGTACGGGTAGATCTAAATAACGCACCAAGCACTGGAATATCACCGAGTAAAGGTACCTTAGATACACTCTCCTGCACGTCTTCATCAATCAAACCACCCAATACCACGGTGCCTTTGTCATCGACCAACACAGTAGTTTTGATTTCTCGTTTATTAATCGAAATATCAACAGACGTTGCACCACTGACACTGGATACTTCTTGTTCTATCAACAATTGAACCGCGGTACCTTCGTTTATCTGAGGCGTAACCTTAAGCTTAATACCCACTTCTTTACGATCGACCGTTTGGAATGGATTTGCGTTGTTGGCGCCTGCAGCCGAACCTGTGATAACCGGTACCTCTTGGCCGACAATGAAAAATGCCTCTTCATTATCCATGGTAACTAAATGTGGCTTAGCTAAAATATTTGAGTTTGTATCGGTACTAACTGCTTGTACTACAGCTCCCCAACCATCTTTAACAACGCCAAACATGGTACCGTTCAATCCACCTAACACACTACCCAGTGCGGTAAGATCACCTTGAATGGTATTTGTGGTCTCAATTGGCGTTCCATTTTGATTATTATTTGTGGTAACGGTGGTTTCACGGTCTTCCGCACGTCTAAGTGCCACACCGAGTGTCCCGATGGGCACAGTGCCGTTAGTAAACTGCTGTCCACCACCTTGCTCACTTCCCCACTGAACGCCTAATTGCGCACCGTCACCCTCAAAAACTTCAACGATAATGGCTTCAACCATGACTTGTGCTCGGCGCACATCAAGCTGCCTGATGACTTCTTCTAGAGAGCGCATCATATCTGGTTCAGCCGTAATAACGAGAGCATTAGAATCTTCGTGAGCATCAATACTGATATCTCTGTTACTACTACTAGAACGGGTTTTAGCAGCGGCGGCATTCTCTTCAGCTTTAATACTTTCACTCACGCCTTTAAGTACTTTCACTAGGTCTTCTGCTTTTGCATAATTGAGATAAATAACCCGAGTGTTACCGGTAGTTTCCAATTCTTTATCTAGGCGTTTCACCAAGTCAACCAATCTGACACGTGCTTTTGAGTCACCGCTTATGATCACACTGTTGGTGCGATCATCAGCCACTACACGAGGTATTAAGTTATCTGGAGTAGATGATTTACCTTGAGATTTGTTGATACTTTCAATAATTCTCACCATCTCACTGGCAGAAGCATATTTGAGTTTAATGATTTCGACCTCTTGGTCACCGGCTTTATCAACCCGCTCAATTATTTCAACAAGACGGTTAATGACCACCGCATGGCCGGTTAACATGATGACATTTGATGGATCGTAACTGACAACGTTACCGCCGCCAGCTTGGTCAATTAGCTGGCGTAACAATGGCGATAGCTCACGTACTGAGACGTTGTACACCGGTACTACTCGGGTAACCATTTCGTCACCGTTGTACTTTTCGTCGTCAATCACCGGTAAGCCTGATGTTTTTGCGGTTTTTTCACGTACCACTTTTAACACACCCGTAGGCATTTCAACCACGGCATAACCGTATACCTGTAATACATTTAGGAAAAACTGATAGTATTGCTTTTCGTCTAGTAAGTCGTAACTACGAACGTTAATCTTACCTCTGACATTGGGGTCAATAATAATAGTGCGGTTTAGGTTCTTGCCTACAACATAAATAAATTCACTGATCTCAGTGTTTTTGAAGTTAGGGGAATATTCAGCAGCATTTAGCTGGGAAGGCATAGCAGCTAATGAAACAGCAATCGATACTGCACAACCAACAATAAATCTTCGGGCTAAACGCCTCATAGTTTGGTTCCTTGTTTTCATTCTTGTGACTCGGGTAATTCAATATCAACGGAAAGGTATTCCTCGCCGCGCTTAACGGTTAACTGCATGACTGTACTACTGCGCATTGCCATCATAGCTTCGCCCAGTTGAGACATATCAGTTAAATCTAAACCATTTAATTCAGTAACCACATCGCCAGATTTCAAACCTGACAGTTTGAATAGGGAAGTATCTTTTCCTGGAGCAACGCGTATTCCCTGGGGAACCCGTGAAACAGAAAGAAAATCAACAAAAGACTCAGGAGATTTTTTCAGTCGCTGCAGGGCTTGCTTCGCTTTACCTGACATGACAGGCCTTGGTTTTATCGGTGCAGGGGCGACACTTGCCTCAACCATTTTCTTAAAGTCAATACCATCCAGCATTAAGGTTTCGTTTCTTGCGCCATTGCGAATAATCACTCGGTCAGCAAATATCTGCTTTATGGTTGCGTTGGTTCCTTCGATTTTTTCACCGACGGCATAATTATTCTGCGCCCCGCGGTTTTCAATTACCGCTAATCCCTTATCAGCTTGGTTGCTATATACGGTGCCAGTAAGGTTTACATTCAGTCGTGTTTGCGGCGCATCACTGATCACTGGCTCAGCAACCTTTTTAGGGACGGCGTTGGCTGAACCAAAAATATTACTGTCTTTAATTCTTTTTATACTCGCCTTAGCAACGACAGACGTCTGATTATTCTGATATTGGCTTTGCGGTTCAACGGATGACTTAGGCTCAGGAACTAGTTGCCATGTTATTTCAGCAAGGAAAGAAATCAGATATACTATCAACGCCAGCATGCAAAGCCTTACTAAGTAGACTTGATGCCGGACTAATTGAGCAATTACAGCAGTGAAATTAATTTCTGTTAAGACCATAGTTGTTATAAATTATTGATTAGTTGCCCATCATAGCGATTCATGACGTTATCAACAAGTGACAAATTTGTTGCTTTAGCATAAATAACATATGTATTACCCGGAACAATGAGTGTATGAAACAAAATTCATCAAAAACGACTGAGCCAGTACGCCTTGATAAATGGTTATGGGCAGCACGATTCTTTAAAACACGAGCCCTAGCCAAAGACATGGTGCAAGGGGGGAAAGTTCAATACAACGGACAAAAAACTAAACCAAGTCGGACAGTCGCGGTGGGAGCTGTTGTCAAATTCCCTCAGGGTTTTGATGATAAAACTGTGGTCATTGAACAAATCAAAGACAAACGCCAGTCGGCACCGTTAGCACAACTTATGTATACGGAAACAGAAGAAAGCAGCGACAAAAGAGCACAGAATGCGCTGTCTCGTAAGATAATGGGGCATAACCCACGCCCAGAGAATCGGCCTGATAAAAAACAGCGTCGTCAGCTAATTAAACTAAAGCACAGTGAATAGGCAATAAGTAATAATGAGCAAAAATAACCTAACGCAAGATTTTGATTTACTGCATCGATATCTTTTTTCCGATCATCAGGTGCGTGGTGAGTTGGTACAATTAAATAAAAGCTTTTCAGATATTATTGATACTGGCGATTATCCGACAATCGTTGGTAATTTGTTAGGCGAATTAATGTGTGCAGCAGCATTACTTACTGCAATGCTTAAGTTTGAGGGCGAAATATCCATTCAATTACAGGGCGATGGAGCGATAAAATACATCGCAATCAATGGCACTCATGAGCAAGCGTTGCGAGGTACTGCTAGGTGGGACGGAGAGCTTTGTTCAAGCCAGTTATCAGACTTATTCCCCAATGGTTTGATTGTAATTACTATTACGCCTGCAAAAGGTGAACGCTATCAAGGAGTTGTAGCCCTAGAACAAGATAGTTTAGCCGCATGCTTGGAAAGTTATTTTAGTAAGTCCGAGCAATTAGATACAAAAATAATACTCCATTGTGATACCGAGTCTCGACGGGCTGGGGGGGTACTCTTGCAAGCCTTACCAAAAATTGACAATTTAGCCGTCGGCGACTTTGAACATCTTAGTATGCTTACCGCCAGCATCACTCAACAAGAGCTATTGAATTTACCTGCTCATGATGTGTTGTATCGCCTGTATCATCAAGAAAAAGTTGAACTGTTTAACCCGCAGGCGGTTAGTTTTGTCTGCGGCTGCAGTAAACAGAAGAGTTTGGCCGCACTGCGCAGCGTTCCCAAGCAAGAATTATATGACATCATTGAGAGTGAAGGTGCGGTAACGTTAAATTGCCAATATTGTAATGAAATGTTTAGGTTCTCAAAGCACGACATTGACACCATGTAACCGGTGTCAATGTAAGATGTACTTACATACCCAAGAATAAAAACTAGCCCGCTGTTAACGGTGCAAAATCGTAAACATATCGTTACGCCGTGTTTTTTGGGTGATAATAATCAAGCTGGCATGGTAATTTTACGTCATCACTCCGACATATCCTTCCCAACAAACAAAGTACCGTCAATTATGTAATTTTATTACATTTATTTAGTACAAATTATGATTACAAATTAATTCAAGCGCTACTATTTAACAACAATCTATTGATTTATATACTACCCTTGAGAAAAACGCTTATGTAACTGACAACGTAAACTTTCAAAGAGAGGCTAAATGTGACTCATATAAATGTACTAACGGATCCAAACCAAGCTCGCGAGCAATTAGTTCAATGTGCATTGAATGATCAAGAGGGTGTCTTAGCCGATAACGGAGCGCTTGTAGTGACTACAGGCGCAAGAACTGGCCGTTCGCCGTTAGACCGTTTTATCGTAAGAGAAAATACCACGGAGAATGATATCGAATGGGGCAACATTAATCGGCCATTTGATGAAGCTAAGTTTGACCTATTATGGAGCAGAGTTGTTAGTTACCTCGACGATCATACGACTTATCAGTCCGACCTTCATGTGGGTGCAGATAACGATTTTTATATTCCTGTATCAGTCACGACTGAAACTGCATGGCATCAAATGTTTGCTCGTAATCTGTTCGTTGAGCCGTCTCAGTACAACGCATTGAATAAACCTCAGTGGCAAATTATTAATGCACCAAACTTTGTCTGTGAGCCAGACCGCGATGGTACGAATAGTGACGGAGCGGTTATTATTAACATCAGGCAACGTAAAGTGTTACTTGCTGGTATGCGATATGCCGGTGAAATGAAAAAAGCTATGTTTTCAGTACAAAACTTCTTACTCCCTGAGCAGGATATATTGCCTATGCACTGCGCTGCTAACATTGGCGAGGACGGTGATGTGGCCTTATTTTTTGGTCTATCTGGCACCGGTAAAACCACATTATCAGCATCACCCGACCGCTTCCTTATTGGTGACGATGAACACGGTTGGGGGCAGGGCAGAGTATTTAACTTTGAAGGAGGTTGCTATGCAAAATGTATTGACCTCTCCAAGAAAAATGAGCCGGTTATTTGGGACGCTATCAAACACGGTTGCGTATTAGAAAACGTAATACTCAATAGCGAAGGGACCCCAGATTACAGCAACGATGAGTTGACCCAGAATAGTCGCGCCGCGTACCCGTTAAGCCACATTGAAAAGCGTTTTGATAACGCCAGTGCTGGTGAGCCAAATGCTGTTATCTTTTTAACCTGTGATGTATCAGGTGTATTACCCCCCGTCTCTATACTAACGCCGCACGCCGCCGCCTATCACTTTTTGAGTGGTTACACTGCCAAGGTAGGGTCGACGGAAATGGGCAGTAGTAGCAGTATTTCTTCAACCTTCTCGACGTGTTTTGGCGCACCGTTTTTCCCGCGTAGTGCTAGTGTTTACGCTGACCTACTGATAGAAAAACTCGAACAAAGCAACGCTAACGTTTACCTAGTGAATACAGGGTGGACAGGGGGTGCATATCCCCAAGGCAAACGTTTTTCTATTCCAACAACGCGAGCGGTAATAGATGCTATTCTAAATGGTGAGTTAGCGTCCGCTAAAACCGAGCATCTAGAAACACTCAACCTAACCATACCGACATCAGTCACAGGTGTAGCACCGGAACTACTAAATCCTAAGCTATCTTGGGATGATTCTGAGGCTTATGATCACTTTGCTGAAAAGTTAGCCGATGATTTTGTCGCCAACTTTGAGAAATTTACCGTAGACAATATGATTGTGGAAGCAGGGCCTAAATCAAAGGTTAATGCATAATTCGACGTTATCGTCGTATCACAAAAGATACTTGTTGATCAAAAAAGGGCCGTTTACATAGCCCTTTTTTATACCTAACGGAATGTCGTTCAAACTTCAGTTACTAACCGTGCCGTCATTTACGAGGAAATACTATTTCCAGTGCTGCCCCACCCATGCTGTAGGTAATACTTTGCGGTACCACTTACCACTTTGACCAACAATGGCATCCGGCGGATTGGGATTACCGTGAAATACGACAATTTTAGCGTCAGCGGGTTTCACCGGTGCTTTAAACCACTGTGAAATACCACGCTGAATACAGTGATACTTAAAGCTTTTACACCAATCATCTGGCCAGTAGGTTAACTTGTCTTGTGAGGCGACGTATTGCGACAAGTATTCTTGTTCGTTACGCACGTCTTTCCGCACCTGACCGTGATTCTGCTTAAAATTGTCCAGAATATCTTGATGTTGATTTGCGGTAAATCGGTAAACTGACGAGTTGCCTGTAACATCTTTCTTTACCCAATCTTTAATGATGGGAAACTCTGCGTCAAACTCAAAGAAACAGTCAATGTTATCTACGATCACAACATCTAAATCAAGAAACAGTACTTGCCCTTGCAAATCATAAAGAGGACTTGTAAAAGTGACCAATTTGTCCCAACCACGCTCTGGACCATCGGGTATATCGAGTGGCGGAATTGGAAACGACTCTATCCCATCAGTAAATCCGTTAGTATCATCGGTCAAACAGACAAAACGAAACGGTAACGTTAAGTGCCTTTTCACCATTGAATAAAGGGTATTGACATAATCTGGGCCATACTTGGTGCCCCATTTCATACATATCACGTTAACAGTTGTCATTGATGTTTCTTTTAATTAGTCCAAGATATTGCAAGTGTGCCAAAGATAACAGTGGAATACCAGCGCTATTGTCGCGATACACTTGGCGGTGGAACCGTAGGATCAGCTGATATAAAAAAGGCCCTATCGGACCTTTAACTATTACTTAAGAACTCACTAATCACACGTCGTATGGATTGCGTAATACCATAGTATCATTGCGGTCTGGTCCCGTTGAAATTATATCTACAGGCACACCGGTAATTTCCTCAATACGTTTAACGTAAGCTACTGCTGCTGCCGGTAATGCATCGAGTGATGTACATCCGTAAGTATTCTCCGTCCAACCTGACATTTCCTCATATATTGGCGTGGCTTGTTCATACCCTTCAGCTGCCATCGGTGGAACATCAGAGACATTACCATCTTTGTCTTGATAACCAACACAAATTTTCAACGTCTCTAAACCATCAAGTACATCGAGCTTAGTCAAACAAAAACCAGTAATGGAGTTAATTTGCACCGCTCTTTTCATTGCCACTGCATCAAACCAACCGGTACGGCGTTTACGTCCGGTGGTGGCGCCAAACTCGTGACCTTTTTCCCCGAGGTGTTGACCAACGGCACAATCTAATTCTGTTGGGAACGGCCCTGAGCCTACACGGGTGGTATAAGCCTTTACGATACCTAACACGTAATCAAGGTGTAATGGACCAAATCCTGCGCCTGTTGCTACGCCGCCAACCGTAGTGTTTGATGACGTCACGTAAGGGTAGGTACCATGGTCAATGTCTAACAACGTGCCCTGAGCACCTTCAAACATGATGTACTCCCCTGCCAAGCGAGCTTTATCAAGCATGTCTGTCACATCAACGATCATGGCTTTAAGTTTCTCAGCAACCTCATGGCACAATGCTAACGTCTCTTGGTAATCGCAGGAATCAACCTTGTAGTATTCAGTTAATGAGAAATTATGGTACTCCATGACTTCTTTTAGCTTTGTCGCAAAGGTATCCATACATAACAAATCGCCCACGCGTAATCCGCGTCGAGCGACTTTGTCTTCATATGATGGACCAATACCACGGCCGGTTGTGCCTATGGCTTTGGAACCGCGGGCCGCTTCTCGGGCTTGGTCAAGAGCAATATGATAAGGCAGTATCAGAGGGCAGGCTTCACTTATTTTCAAGCGCTCTTGAACCGGTACTCCGCGAGCCTCAAGCATACCAATTTCTTCAAATAATGCTTCAGGACTTAACACCACCCCATTGCCAATAACGCAGGTTAGGTTGTCTCTAAGAATGCCCGAGGGTATGAGGTGCAGCACGGTTTTTTCGCCGTCTATGACCAAGGTATGACCAGCATTATGTCCACCTTGATAGCGCACAACGTAAGACGCTTTATCCGTTAAAAGATCAACTACTTTACCTTTACCTTCGTCACCCCATTGGGTACCCAATACCACTACATTTTTAGCCATTGTTCTCACACCACTTGAAGTTAAGCGCGGATTTTATCAACAAGCGGGATAAAAATCGACCATTTGTTGCAACGATTAGCGCCTAATTATTAGCCGTACGATATATCTATACTTAATCTATTCAGTCATGCGCAATATTTTACTAACATCGCAATCGGTTAAGTCATGATAAAGAGCAAAACCAAATCTTATCCGGTTGCCTCTGAAGTCAGTATAAATCTGTTTTTGTTTTAGCTCATTAGCCAAGCTTTGCACTTGTTCAGCACTGTCCAACTCAAAGGTAAGGAAATGGCCGTGATCGTGTTCTTCACGACGTATTAAATTAGACATATTTAACTGTGGATGGTCAAGGCTTGATAAACTGGTCAAAAATCGCTCTTGCAAGGCTTTAACATGCTGATGAATGCGGTTTACCGTAAGCTCATTTTCATCGCACATCGCTAACACAGCGCGTAATTTATATACTGCACTATAGTCCATAGTCGCACCAGCAAACCGGTTACCATCAAGGCTGTAATTGACTTGCCCTTCTTTGGCTTGGGCTAGCTCGCCAAACTCGGCGAACCAGCCGGTATATCGTGGGCGTAATTGACAATTCTCGGGAACGTGCATAAAGCAACATCCTTCACCAGCCTGCGCATACTTATAACCGCCGGATAGATAAAACACTCTGTCCTCAATACGACTCAAATCTGTTGGTATTGCCATAAACCCATGATAACCATCAATCACGATCATGGTATTGGGATCAGGTACAGCATTAACAATGCGCTCTAGCGAAGATACAGTAACACCTGAATTGAAAAACACGTGGCTTAGAAAAACAATATCATAGTGATTTGCCGTGATTGCCTCAATAAAGCGTGATTCAAAATCTTGGTCTTTTAGGGTTTCAACCTCAGTAACGGTCACATTAGGAGACTCAGATAAGCGTTTAATTTGACGACTAAAACTATAAAATTCACTGTCCGTGGTTAAGACATTAACCGCACTAGTCAGCTCAAAACAGGACATTAAGCGGTACACAAACTCATGGGTGTTAGGTGCAAATACTAGTTGTTCTGGCTTTTGGGTATTGAGCTGTTTAGCTATTAGCGACTGTGTTTCTGGCACCACGGAGCTGAATATATGATCCCATTTATCATCTACCATTTGAGCTGAATCTTGCCAATATTGAACAATGGCGTCAAATGTAACATCGGGCCAATAGTGATGACTGTGGCATGTAAAGTGATGCTTACCTTGATTGGCTTTCACAAACTTGGAATACAAATGTTTGTATGATTTCATATAATGTCTCGCGGTGTGAGTGGGCTGTAGTATGAGATTTACAATGGTATTATTAAACAGCTTTTTAATATGGCTGATGGAATATTTACTCTACCATATGCAGTATCGGCAAAATGATACGTTTGTAATAATAAAAAAGGACCCATTTGGATCCTTTTTCAATTAAGCGGTGCAACTACATTAGTTAGACGCCGCGTTTTTCATATACTTGAAGAAATCGCTGTTCGGCTCAACAATCATTACATCGCTTTTACTGTTGAAGCTTGCGGTGTACGCATCCATACTTCTCAGAAAGCTGAAGAACTCAGGGTTTTTAGTGTAAGCGTCAGCATATGTCTTTGCTGCTAGTGCATCACCTTCACCACGTAACTGTCGAGACTTACGTTGCGCATCCGCGAGCATTACCGTTACTTTAGCGTCGATGTTAGCGCGTAAAATTTCTGCTTTTTCCTTACCTTCAGAACGATGTTCTTTAGCTACAGCGGTACGTTCAGCACGCATACGATCATAAATAGATGCACTAACCTCACGGGGTAAGTTAATCTGCTTCACACGTACATCAATGATTTGAATACCCAAGTCATTTGAACTTTTCTGTGCTTGAGTCATAGCTTCTTCCATTAGTTCGCTACGTTCTCCAGATACGATTTCAGATATGGTACGCTTACCAAATTCGGTACGCAGGCCGTTATTGACCTTTTGCTCAAGTAATCCTTCGGCTTGTAGTTTCAGACCACCAGTTGCCAAATAATAGACAGCAAAATCGTCAATACGCCATTTAACGTATGAATCAACAATCACATCTTTCTTTTCAGAAGTAGTGAAACGGCCAGGCTCATCATCCAAGGTCTGGATACGTGCATCTAATTTTTTGATTTTATCAATTAAAGGCATTTTTAAATGAAGACCAGGACCATACACGATGGTTTTACCCGTTTCTTCATTCCGTTTTACTTTACCAAATTGAATAGATATAGCACGAGTACCCTCGTCAACAACGAACAATGCGCCGTAGGTCAGTGCTAAAACTAGAACAACTATTGCGATAATTAGATTTTTCATGACTAGTTTCTCCCCGTTCTTGAGCGTTCTCTGCCAGTGACTGGTGCCGCTGGGCGGGTATTACCAATGTCGTTAAGGCCATCACGTAGTGACTCTATGGTATTACGTGCTTTGTCATTTGCTATAGGGCTATTCTGCTGTTGTAAAATTTTGTCCAACGGTAGGTACATCATGTTACCGCCGCTACTCGAATCAATAACAATTTTACTTGTGCTGCTATACACCTGCTCTAATGTATCTAAATAAATACGTTCACGAGTTACCTCAGGCGCCGCATTGAATTGCGGTAACAATTCTTCAAATCGTGCAACTTCACCCTGAGCTTCAAGGGTAATACGCTGCTTGTATGCTTGTGCTTCTTGGGCTATACGGTTAACTTGACCACGAGCTCGCGGTTCAATTTCGCGCGTGTAGGCTTCTGCCTCTCGGATGAAACGCTCTTCATCTTCCTGTGCAGCAATGGCATCATCAAACGCGGCTTTTACTTCTTCAGGTGGACGAGCGCCTTTAAAGTTAACATCGACAATTAATACGCCTAAATTATAGGGTTCAACAATACCCTCAAGCTCAGACCATACCTGTTGACGGGCAATCTCACGACCACTGGTCAGTACATCATCCATTTTTGAATGGCCTACTACATAGCGAATCGCACTGTCCAACGCTTGACGTAGACTTTCATCTGGCGCAGTCACGGAAAACACATATTTGAACGGGTCTGTCACTCGATACTGTATTTCCATTTCAACGCGCACAACGTTCTCGTCTTCCGTCAGCATAAAGCCAGCTGATGGCATATTACGAATGGTTTTAATATCCACAGGTATTGCTTGGTCTATAAAGGTTGGTTTCCAACGTAAACCAGGCTCTTGTGTTGAGTGATACTCACCAAAACGCAACACTATCCCGCGCTCTGCTTCTTTAATGGTATAAAGGCCAGTAACAAACCATAACCCAACTAAAATACCAACAATGACAATAATGCTCGTGGCAGACAACGTTGGCCCACCTTTCGACGACTTATTTCCGCCCGAGCCACTAAATTTGCCAAGAATTGATTTAAATACTTCATCCAAGTCAGGAGGCCCCTGATCTTGGCCTTTACGATTTTTCCACGGGTCGTTATTATTTCCACCCGGCTCATTCCAAGCCATGTTTCTCTCCATCACATCTAAAAGTTATTGAATAATATATGAATCTATATGGGTATCAACGTGCTTTTTCAAGCGGTTCCAATCAGCTAATGGCATCCGTACGTCAACTAACCATTCACCAGTGTCTGAATAGCTTTGTTCGAGTATAACGTTAGCGTTTAATAATACACCTCTTATCTTGCCTTGCTGAGGAGGAATGCGTAATTTATACGCAACCATATCTTTAGATAAGCACTCACTTAAAGCTTTTACCAATAAATCAGTGCCCGCACCCTGTTGTGCCGATACCCACACTCGGATTGGATAACCCTCATCATTCCTCTCTATATAGGGTGCTACCCCCTCAAGTCGATCAATTTTATTGCAAATCATTAATTGAGGAATGTCGTCAGCGCTAATGTCGGCCAGCACATCATTTACTTGGTCAATGTTTTCTCTAAATTGGTCATCGGCGTAATCAACCACGTGTAACAATAAGTCAGCTTCTTGAGTCTCTTGCAACGTTGCCTTAAACGCCGCCACTAAATCATGGGGTAAATGCCTTATAAACCCTACGGTATCGGCCAAAATAATTGGTCCAACTTCGGGTAGCTCGAGCTTTCTCAGTGTGGGGTCTAAGGTTGCAAATAATTGATCAGCAGCATAAACATCTGATTCAGTTAACGCATTAAACAACGTAGATTTACCCGCATTGGTATAGCCAACCAAAGATACTGTCGGGATTTCTGCCCTCGAACGAGCTCTTCGCCCCTGCTCACGTTGCTTAGACACCCTCTCTAATCGACGTAAAATACTTTTAATACGCACCCTCAGTAATCGTCTGTCTGTCTCTAACTGAGTCTCACCAGGACCGCGCAGACCAATGCCACCTTTCTGTCGCTCCAAATGCGTCCAGCCTCTAATAAGCCGTGTTGAGATATGTCTTAGCTGAGCTAACTCAACCTGCAACTTACCTTCATGGGTACGCGCGCGTTGAGCAAATATATCCAATATCAGGCCGGTGCGATCTAGCACTCTGCACTGACAAATTTTTTCTAAATTTCTTTCTTGTGATGGGGACAGGCTATGGTTAAAAATAACAACGTTTGCATCGCTGCCTTGGACTGCATTTGCAATCTCTTCGGCTTTACCACTGCCAACAAAATACTTGGTGCTCGGGGCTTGCCTGCTTCCCCTGACGACTTCAATAGCATTCACACCGGCTGACGAAACTAGCATTT
>JBELHI010000018.1:31195-33647 GCA_042091475.1 Alteromonadaceae bacterium | reverse complement strand
TCCGACTCTCTTTATTCAATGGATGCCTGACTCCTATCACTCCCTCAAAAAAGGGTTGAATCACCCTGGTGTTCAACCCTTATTATTATCCTTTCCAGCCTGTGTTAGCTTGGCTAGCGTTGTCTTTTAATAGTGACTGGTGATTTGTAGATTAAGCGTTGGCCGCTTTATTCCATTCTTCCAGTGCATGTTCAAATTGACTTTGTGCTTTGGCAACATACTTGAGTACTTCGTCCACGTAGCCGTCAGTTGATGCTGACCATACGCGGTTTAGGTAGCGTTCACCCGCGGCAAAGCTAGACATGATATCGGCATATGCCATTAGGCCATACAAATGCTTCATACTGTCGCGACTGTCGGCAAAGTTATTGAGATCTTCGCGGAATATCCGGTCAATCTCAAAACGCATGTCGTAGGTAGGTACCTTGTCTTTGCGGCCGTTTAATTCGGTCAAATTAGCGAGTATGTTTTTCAGACTTTGTTCTAGTACTTTTTTGTCATTGGCAAGGAGTGAGTCGTCTTGTGCTGCGGCTTTTTCTCCAGACTTCAACATGAATACACCCACTATTCCCAGTATGATGGTGGGAATAAAGTAAGGCCAGTTGATAGTTTCTTGATCAAGAGAGGCTAAGTAAGCACCCGCTAAAAAGGCTATTACAACGATTAGTTTTGCTATATTTATCATCTTTTTTCTCCTTAAGCTGCGGTTGCGATTTTGTAGACAGCGTAACCAACGCCCACCAGCGCTTCACCCACAATCACACCGGCTGCAATTGGGATCCCTTTATTGTCTGACCAATGTGTGCCTTTTTTGCGGTCAGCAATTTCACGCAGTAAAGTTCCCACTGAGTAGGTCAGTACAATATTGAACGGTAGGTAGAATCCTAGTCCGACTGTGATGCCCAAGCCTGTCATCATGGATGATAGTAAACCGCCAAGTAATGCGCCTGCTGTGTATTTCTCCATTGGTACGTCACCACCAGTGATACCTTGTACCATGGAAGCAAGTGCTTGCCCTTGTGGTGCTGGTAGTTCATCACTACCTAGACCAAAGGCACTGTGAAGGACATAAATCAGTATGATAATGACAATAGGCCCTAACCATGCACCGGCAAATTGTCCGAGTTGTTGCATGCGTGGTGTGGCACCTACCAGGTAACCGGTTTTCATATCCAACATTAAGTCAGTTGCTTGGCTCATGGCTACGCAAGTCGCTGCGCCTACGGTGACAGCGGCAACAATGGCACCTTTGGTTTCCATACCGCTAGTGATCATGATTAAAATGGTCACTGCGACCAGTGTCATACCACTGAGGGGTGACCAGTTAGTTCTTCCTATGGCTTCAGATAAAATAATACCGGACATCCAGATCCACAATGTACCCATTAGTCCCATGGCAATACCACGGCCAATACCCACGTTTTCAGCAGACGTCCACGCCATCACCATTAATAGAATGGCTGCAGCAAATACGGCAAAATATAGTAGTTTAATAGGCATTTCGTCACGGCTTAAGGCGCTTTCTACTTTGGCACTGTTTTGCATAGACTTAATAGCTGAACGTATTAATGGTAAGGCAAACAATACACCAACCACTGCGCCACCAATCAGCATGCCAATACCGGTGGGTCTGAAAAGTGTCAGTCTTAAGGTATTGGCGTCCGTAATTTTATTGCCTGCGTCGTCTAGCGGTAACATGCCAGTGATGTCTAGCATAGGCGCTAAGAAGAAGTAACAGACAAAGCCACCCACAATAAAGGCTAAACCACCACGGCCAGCAATAAAGCCAACACCAACTGTCATCAGTGAAGCATAGAACATAAGGTTCAGGTAGGCGTTTTCAGGCGGAATATTGAGCCAGTCGCCAATATGTAGGTCATGAATATCAAAGGCCAGTGCGGCAAAGTGTACGGCACCAGAAAATAGCATGGCTCCCACTAGCAGTTTGGCTTTTTCAATACCAGCACCGGGGGATTTCAAAATCGTTGCTACGGCTACACCGCCAGGGTATGTGAGTCGCTCAAAGTCTATCATTTGCTTACGCAATGGAATGATGAAGGCAATCCCTAAGAAAGCACCCGCGATAGCCCCAAAGGTAACTATGTAGGGGTTAAGGTCTTCTCCGTAGCCCAATATAAATATGGCGGGTACTGAGAACATTAAGCCTGATGACGCACCGTTAACGGCGGACGCCACTGTTTGAGTAACATTATTTTCAATGATTGAACGGCGACGCAGTATGCCGCGCAGAATACCAAAACCTAATATTGCTGCTAGTTCTGAGCCTTCAATTGAAAAGCCCAGTTTCAGGGATGCATAACCAATGGATATGGCAATGATCACTCCTAAAAAGTAACCCACTAATATGGCTTGGATTGATAATTCTGGATAAGGTCCGTAGCTGAGAGGCCCGGTTGAATTGACTGTTGAGCTTTGTGTAAGCTCGGCCGTA
>JBELHI010000018.1:25227-31095 GCA_042091475.1 Alteromonadaceae bacterium | reverse complement strand
GGGGGCGTCATAGTATTTGCCGCTAGGGCAATACCAGCGGACTATGTGTGTGCTTTATTTTTTATACTGTTCCCTCAATAAGTGACAAGGTATTGAGTCGTTTCTGTGCACTGAGTAGGGTCTTAACCCAGGATTAATTATTGGTCACTAGTCACTTGTGCTAAGAGTATGTATATCCCATTTTAAGTTGTATCAAAATGAGGTTGCCATAAGCTCCTGCCGAACAATATCAGTCCCTGCATTCAATGCAGCCAGTTTGCCTCGTGCAATGTTTCTGGCTAATGGCGCCATACCGCAGTTGGTACAGGGATACAATTTGTCAGCATCAACATGCTGTAGTGCTGCGCGTAATGTCTGTGCCACTTCATATGGTGTTTCAATGGCTTGGTGTGCCACGTCAATAGCCCCTACCATGACTTTTTTACCACGAATGAGTTCAAGCAGTTCGATAGGCACTTTCGAGTTATGACATTCCAACGACACCATGTCGATATTGGATTGTTGTAATTTGGGGAATACTGCCTCGTATTGACGCCACTGTGAGCCTAAGGTCTGTTTCCAATCGGTATTGGCTTTTATGCCGTAGCCGTAGCAAATATGCACCACTGTCTCGCAGCTCAACCCTTCTATTGCACGCTCTAAACAGGCTATTCCCCAGTTATTAACGTCTTCAAAAAACACATTAAAAGCAGGTTCGTCAAATTGAATGATATCAACGCCGGCAGCTTCCAGTTCCTTTGCTTCTTGGTTGAGGGTTTTGGCAAACGCCCAGGCTAATTTTTCACGGCTTTTGTAGTGGTCATCATATAATGTATCAATCATAGTCATAGGCCCTGGTAATGCCCATTTAATGGGTTTGTTAGTTTGCTGGCGCAAGAATGCTGCATCTTCAACAAACACCGACTTGGTGCGACTAACAGGCCCAATCACAGTCGGAACATCCGCTTGGTAGCGATTGCGGATAGTGACTGTTCTACGGGTGTTCAAATCAACGCCTTCTAAATGCTCAACAAAGGTAGTCACAAAGTGCTGACGGGTCTGTTCACCGTCACTGACAATATCTAATCCTTGTTGTTCTTGTAATGCGATTCGCAAAGCGTCATGTTTGCCTTCTTGTAATGCAGTTCCCGCTAATTTCCAAGGTGACCATAAGGTTTCAGGCTCAGCTAACCAACTGGGCTTGGGCAAGCTTCCTGCAGTGGACGTGGGTAGTAGTATTTTCATAATACGGTGTCCTTATAGTGAGCATTTGTTTGCGCTGTTTGTTGCTGTGACCACTGGGTCAATTGCTTTAAATAAGGCTTGATGAAGTAACGCTCTGCGTACTGTCCTTGCTGTACTGCCAAACGACTGCGTTCGTCGCGGTCATAGACAATTTGGGTTAACGAATGATCTGAGTTTTTTAATTGCGGACGATAACACTGTCCTGCTATTGCATTAGCATTATATATTTCTGGACGATATATCTTCTGAAAAGTTTCCATGGTACTGATCGTGCTGATCAGTTCCAGCACACTGTAGTCGCTAAGCAAGTCAC
The DNA here is from genome assembly GCA_042091475.1 of Alteromonadaceae bacterium. Classification (GTDB taxonomy): domain Bacteria; phylum Pseudomonadota; class Gammaproteobacteria; order Enterobacterales; family Alteromonadaceae; genus CAXRGH01. Next base: position 29,558 of record JBELHI010000018.1, on the reverse strand, counting down.
CCAAAAAGTAGAAGGCAAAGGGTGCTACGCTATTTGGCGGCATAAAATAGCGAACCTGCAGCCCCATTTTTTGGAAATAGCGTTCCGTCAATGACGCTTCATTGGGCTGATACTCAATACCTAAAATAGGGTGTTGATTATCAGTGCGATAATAGGTTTTGTTGTCAGACACAGACAGGCAAATCACGGGTGGCTTGGCAAAATGCTGTTGATAGGTTTCTGAACTTAAAAAGTCTTTAAACAGTTTGCCATGTAAATCGCCAAAATCTTTTGGCACACTAAAGGTTTTCTGGTCTTTATTATGGTCAAACAAACGAATACTAAAGTCATAATCACGCACATAAGACGAGAAATTATTGCCAACAATCCCGTTCGTGCGCTGTTGGGTGTGGTTGTCTAAAATATGGCTTTGTAAGATTTCAATAGACGGAAAAGCAACCCCAGTATTTGCAAAGACTAACCCGACCGACACAATGTCCAATGTTACTTGATAGCGCTCGCCCTTAGGGTTATCCCAATATGCTAATGCATTAAAGCGATTATTAATCATTTTTAGTGCATTACGCAGGTTATGTTGTCGCTGCTCACCACGAGCTAAATTAGCAAAATTAGTGGTTAAACGAGTACTATCAGCCGGTTGATAATATTCGTTAAAGGGGATCCGTTGAATGGTATAAATAAAATCAGTGCTCATTGTCTGACCCTTTATGTAATTGACATTGAGGGCAATATACAAGTATCAAATGATTAAATTAATTGACTTATTATCATAAACTGATGAATTGTTTTCATAAGATGAAGCACACCTCAGTTCTGAGTGGTTATAAAGAGGGTTTGTCGGGCCTGAATGATTAAAAATTCACGGTTTTATTTTGGTGATTACAGGGTGACTACTTGGGTCACTTGTCAGATAAGAATAACGACACCTTTTGTTTGAAACAGGCAAGAGCACTGCAAGCTATCCAATGAACACCATCAATGATACCAACAAAAATATACATTCGGTTTTGTTGGAACGACAATGTCGTATCAGCCTACTGTTTACCTTGCCTATGCTCCTTTATGGATTGATTGATCTGTTCAACTTGTTGTTGGCGTGCTTCTTCACACTGCCGTTTTTGATCAGCGTTATGATAGGTACAATGCTCATTACCATTCAACATTCTCACTGCCGTCGAGGACAAGGTATTATACATTAGATCCCTTTCCTTATTGTCAGATTCTACTAATACGCATCCTGATATACTCAATGCAGTAACGCTCATTAGTGAAACTTTTACTAGATAGCGTTTTATTAATCGCTTTTTCATTGTTTTTCCTTTGCTCTAAATACTAAATAGGTAACTTTACAAGCACAGCTTATGAGTGAAATGCACTGAAAAAGTTTCCGCAACTTTACGATTATTTAAACGACGAAAGACATCTTGGTAGACACCTCTCATGGTAAGCGGAAGTGCGCCAAAAAACGTTAACACCTTTGAAAAAAACCATCACATCAGCCGTACCGACATGATTGGGTCTACTATTTCATTAAAAATTTACGGCTGTGTTTTGGTCATTACAGGTTGACAGCTTGGGTAACTTGTCAGAGAGGAAGAGCGACACATTTTGTTTGAAACAGGTTGGAGCGTTGCGAGCGACCCAATGCACCCCATCAGTGATATTAACAAAGGATATGTTGCCCTTATCCGCAAGTGCCTCTGCGTATTTTTTGGCACCTAGGTAATGGGTTTTCGGATCCATTGTACCGTGCAAAATCATTGTTTTCGGTAATGTTTTTGGCAAGGTCGCAAAGTACTCGTCTTTGGCATACGTGGGCATGCTATTTTCAGCCGATAACTGTGGCACCACGCTAGTGAATAATAGTGCACTCTCTTCTTTTTGAATATCCGCTTTTGATATATTCGGTCTGAGGTTGTTTTCAGATGCAGTGATAATTTGCACTAGCGGAATTGACGAACTGAAGTTCAAGTAGCCTGGATTGAACGTTACGACAAGGTCTTTCAACTCAGTCACTGCCGCTTCCAGTGGTTTTGGATTATTGTTTGCAAGCCCTTCAATAATCGTAGGAATTTGGTCACGAAAACGCGGTATGTCTAACATGTCCCCCAATAAGTTGGTTAAACTTGCCTTGGGCAGTTGATCTGAGAAGTCGTTAAGGTTATTGGACTTCTTCAGTACTTTTAACAATGCATTTTTAATCCACTGTGCATTGTTACCATTACACTTTCCTTTCATGTCACAGCGTGACAGTAATTGTTCTCCGACAGAATTAACCACGATAGAACGCACACTTAAATCGTAATTGGGATCATCCTGCATCGGTACCAGAGAATCTAGTACAATGCCATCTATTGATAAGTTTTCCAGTTGTGCCACGCGCAATGCCAGTTGAGTGCCGTAAGATACGCCATAAATAAAGGTTTGTCCTTTTTGATCCATTGCATTAATCAAATAACGTACATCTTTTGCAGCGTTGGTAATAGTAAAAGACTTTACGTAATCAGCATTACTGTACATATGAGAGAAACAGCTTCCCCACTCTGCCCCAACTAAGTTTTTACCCGCCAATGAAGACACGTCTTCTTCAGGACAAATTGAGCTGGAATAGCCAGTGCCCCTGTGATCAGGAACAATCACATCCATGTTTGAAAATAAGCTTCTGTAGGTATTTATGTCTGAGTAAAAATCTGCGCCAGATGAGCCTGGACCACCCGCTAATAACCAAACAGTTCCTTGACGCTTTTTAAGGGAAGGAAACTTGCGGACAAAAAGCTCGATGGTATTTTTGTCTTCATTTTTATACGTCTGGGGTGCCTTTATTGAGGCACACAAGGACCCATTCAATTCGTTAAAACGGCTGGCATCGTCGCAGGCTTTAAACTCTGTCGCCCAACTTATGTGCACCAATAATGCGCATATTAATAATACGATTTTATCCATTTGTTTCTATTTCCTTTAGTGGGTATTTAGTACCCAGAAGTACAGGGGCAATTAGCGCGCTAATATAACGAATAGAATGAAACATCACTAACAGTGAATTGTAAGTAAATGAGTATGAATGTGAGCGGATTATTGCGAGGAACATCACGTGAAACACAAAATAATAGTAATTAAAAAACAATAGGATAGAATCAACAATAGAAAAACAAGAGACTTGCACAGGTCAATTGACATTGTTTCATGATTAAAATAATGTTGTGTCACTAATATCAAGGAAGATCAATTATGAAGCACACGTATTTTATGCTTGCTTTCAGTTTTTTTATTTGGGGCTGTGACAAAATAGAGCTTGGCCACAACCAGTCGGAAGATGCCAATACAACGACTTCGGTCACTGGTGACGCAACCGACACCACGAATACTTCTCCTGTTATCCTCAATCTCACTGATTTGGTTCTCAATGAATCCGACAGTACCACTGCTAATCCAATTATTATTGATTTCGATAGCCCAGCAGAAGCAAGCGGTAGCGTTGATGTGAATTTCGACTCTGAAACAGCTGTCGCTAATGAAGATTATCTTTCTGAATCACAAACAATTACCTTCTCAGAAGGGGATAGTAGTATAACACTGCCCTTTAGCGTGATTGATGATGCACTCGATGAATTCTCAGAAACGCTGCAAGTGACATTATCTAACGCTATAAACATTAACTTAACAGAAGGCACTGAGTTCAAAATTAGCATTGATGACAATGACTTAACACCTACCTTGAGTTTTGAATTATTGTCAGCTGTATTGAGCGAAGAAACCAGCACCTATCGGCTAAACATGAATTTATCAGCTTCTTCTGGCAAACCCATTTCAGTAGAATTAGCGCGTGACGGTTTGGCAACATATGAAGACGACTATCTGATTTCTACGGGTATGCTCTACTCATTTAGCGCAGGAAGTATCAGGCAATCTATTGACCTGACGATTGTCAACGACGACTTATTAGAAGGTGGAGAAACCATAATATTATCGTTAACTAATCCCACTAATACTGAGTTGTCTGATGACAATACGGCAACCGTATTGATAATGGGCGACCGCGTTATGGTGGACACTGGCAGTGTCAGTTTTTATGACGGCACGTCTTTTAACGGTCAAGTTGAGGTTGAGAATTACCCGGGGCAAGATGCAGCTTACGGTGATGACACTGGGACACAAAATCATAAAGACGGTCATTATAGCCAATCTTTTACCCACGTAGATTTTTCCGGTAACCAAACTGTCCAAGGCGACTCAGTTTGTATCACAGATAATCGAACTGGGCTGACTTACGAAAAGAAACAACCTGCACAGGATTTATCAGATTTTAGCGGCTTATCAAAAGCCGACATTGA
>JBELHI010000018.1:0-25127 GCA_042091475.1 Alteromonadaceae bacterium | reverse complement strand
GGTATGTGTGGCTTTAATGATTGGCGATTGCCACATATTGACGAACAGCGATGGATCCATAATTATAATACCGAAGGTGATCACGTTGATAGCCCGTCATTCTTTCCTTATCTCTCAAATACTGTTTATCTGAGTCAAGATACGGCAGCTAACGAAAACAGCAGTGTTTGGTGTTTTGACACAACATCAGGGCAAGCCAAGCTTTGTAATAAGCATAGCGCCTATCAATTAAGATTAGTGAGGGGCAATTAATCAATGAAATATTTTACTATCATTATCACTCTGGCGTGTTTATTTAAACCGACCTCTGTGTTGGCACAAACTTGTAAAGACAATATTCAAAAGATGCGTCCTTCAGAACACTATTTAGATCAGGGTGAAACCATCATTGATGTGACTACAGGGTTAGAATGGCAACGCTGTTCATTCGGTCAAGAATATAACGACGGCCAGTGTAATGGAGAGCCATCACATTTAGAGACATGGCAAAAAGCACTACAACAAGCATCCACTGATAGTTCAGAGTGGCGTTTACCAAATATCAATGAGCTGTCTAGCCTGATAGATCGACAGTGTTATAGGCCGGCGATAAACTTGGCGATATTTCCAGCAACGCCCTCAGCTTGGTATTATTCATCAACGCCAAATGCCAACGCGAATGCAATAATCCCGGCTCATATGATCAACTTTGCGAGCGGTGTCGAAAACTTTCAAGACATCACCCAACCGCGTTATATGAGATTAGTCAGGTCCCGTTCAACGGTTGAAAGCGAATAACTCATCTGTATCAGATTATTGCGAGGAAATTCATAGCCACCTGTGACGAGGTATCCTGCACCAGCAGCACTAGGCATTTTGTGAAATAACAGGTATTATCTTTAATACAAATGCGAACCATTAACATATAAATGAGTGATTTATGACTTTTTTGACTAAGCTTGTTTTTTCTACCCTGATTTTAACCCTCAGCCTCCAAGCACATAGCGAAGACTATGGTGACGGTGCAGATATGAGCAAACTTGTAAAAGCCGAACAAGTACTCAGTAACGTCAGTGACTATCAAGATAGCGTCATTACACTGCAAGGTGAAGTGAAGAAAGTGTGCTTAAAGATGGGTTGTTGGTTACGTCTGCAAGTCACCAACAATGATAGTGATGATATTACCGTAAAGGTAAAAGACGGTGTGATGGTTTTCCCATTTTCAGCCGTGGGCAGAACCGCATATGCTACTGGTGTATTGAAGCAACAAACCATGAGCCTTGAGCGCACTAAAGCCTATTTACAGCACAAGGCCGAAGAAAACGGTGAATTCTTTGACGCTGATAACATTACCCAGCCTATGACCGTCAACCTGTTTACACCTTCTGGCGTCAGTATTTTAGCAGACTAAGCCTACCGCAATCCGTCTTTATAAGGGTGATGTTCTTGTTTCATAGGCATCACCACTTTGCCCCTGCAATAAAATAATTTTCACTTTTATTGTTGTCCGTTTATCGTCCTAAAGAGTGTCACTAAGCACTCATTGAATGCAAAAAGATGATGCGCCAAAATCTTTTAAGCTGTTCGGCAACGTCCAGTAAATTGAATGGCTGCACAAGCCAATCATAAATTGGCTTAACAATCGCTATTTAACACTGTAGCATCAATAGTCACTTATTTGGTTTACTCGGCGCTTTCGTGAATATACAGCTCACCAATATCATTCAAATTGTTTTTGTGTCGCAAATACTATTTGGTATTTCACTGATATGGAGTAACAAACGATATCGTGGTTTGTGTTATTTATTGCTATTTGGTGTGTTTACTATGGCATTAAACATAGTCGAAGAATTAACGGCGTTTAAGCAACGCTATTTATTCACGCCCGCCTTATTACTGTTAGACGGACCGCTCCTCTATTGGTTTGTAGTTCAACTGATATACCCACAGAAAGTTATTAAAAAACAGCACCTTTTTCACCTTGTCCCGTTTGTCATTGCTCTTTTTCTTACAACCTCGCCTCAACTGGTAATTGCGGCAGGTACAGTAAGCCAAATGCTCTACGTGACACTGTCACTGGCACTGATCCATAAATATCATAAGACGACTAGCATCGCCTGTTCTGATGCTCATAGCCTGAATATAAGATGGCTTACCACTGTCATTATTTTGTTTGTTGGCATAGAGGCGATTGACCTTTTGCGACTCAATTTTCAACCATTTATTTCGTTAGAACTTAATTTGATGGGGCAACTATTTGAGAATACTGCCATTCTATTATTGTCCAGTTTTGCTATTTTCAAAGGGGTTAAAAACACCGCGTTGTTTGACGAGATGGAGCACTATGAAACTCTCACAAAAACCGACAGCCAACAGACTGACAGTGACATTTACCGCGTTATTTGCGAAACCGTCCAGCTACACATTGTAGAGTATTCCCTCCATCATCAACCGCGTTTATCACTGCAAGATGTTGCCACCAGCGCAGGTTTAACCATCCGTGAAATTTCACGAGCCATTAATCAGACAACCGGTCAAAGCTTTTGTGACTACATTAATGGATTGCGGGTTGAGGACTTTAAGCACAGACTTTGCCATGACAGTGCCACTAATGCCACGCCCCAACCTTTGCTACAAATAGCTTATGATGTTGGATTTAATTCCAAGTCTAGTTTCAATCTTATCTTCAAACGAGAAACCGGCATCACCCCTTCTCAATATGCAAAACAAAAGGATCCTGTTAAATAATGACAAAATAATTCGTCCATTATCTTGTTTTAGGACGCACCAAGCCGATTTCCGTATCACCATGCTCATCACAAGTAATCACTGATGACACCTAATGACTGTAAAAACGCCACTTACTTGGGCTAAATGGGGACTGATTTCACTCTTTGTATGTATTGTTGTATACCTGCTCATCATCACGCTTTCTATTTTGTCGCTGGATCATGTCAAACCGTCTGGCTTGCTCCCAGTCCCTGCAACTCAGCGGCTAGTGATCAACAATATCAATATTGTTCGACCGGACCTTAACACGACCCACAATAATCAACGAGTCACCATAGAGAATGGCATCATCACCGATATCAGTGAGGCCAGCAATACCCTTGAACCCGACGGTTTGTATCTTGATGGTAGAGGGCAATATCTCACCCCCGGCCTTATGGATATGCACGTTCACATACACCACCGCAAACACTTAATGCTGACGCTGGCTTACGGCGTGACCACGGTAAGAAATTTACGCGGGTTACCCATGCATTTACGTTGGAAAAAAGAACTCATCAATAAACAATGGTTAGGCAGTGACATTTATACTAGCTCTCCTGTGTTAGCCGGCCCTCAGACTCACCTTTTCAATCAGTTAGTGGCGACGCCTGAAGCAGGAATGAAGCAGGTCAAAAGCGCTGTTGCCAATGGTTACGACTCTATTAAAGTCTACGGCGATCTGACTTCAGATGTGTTTGAGGCCATCATAACCACAGCCAGACAAATGCATATCCCGATTGTCAAACACGGTCCACACCCAGTCACAGGATCAGAGTGGGATACGATCAAAAACATACAATCTCTCGAACATATAGAAGACATATTTCAAGGGATCTTTATGCACCGCTTTCTTGAAGAGAAGCTCGACACTATTGCCAAACAACTGAAGCAACTTAACACCCCAATTGTTCCAACATTAGAGGCATTCAATCACCTGACACAAATGAGTCTTCACAAACAAGATTATATTGATACGTTACCATTAAAATATCTCAATCCCTTTTATCGTGAAATAGAAAACACCTACACTATCCCGCGGTGGTTATCTGCTAGTAAAGCGCACGCGAATTATAATGCCAGAGAAATGAAGTTCTTGATGAAAGTGTTGAAAGCACTTGATGATAACAATGTCACCTTATTACTCGGTTCTGATGTTGGTGTGTTGTATACCATAGCCGGACTTGCTACCCATAACGAAATGGCATTAATGCAACAAGCAGGATTAAACAATGCCAAAATACTGGTTTCTGCCACCCTGAACCCCTCTCAAGCGTTAGGTATAGCCGACAAAAAGGGGACTATAGAGGTTGGTAAAGATGCTGATTTGATATTGTCCCAACACAATCCTCTTACCCATTTAAGCACACTCAAAGCGCCCGTTGCAGTTATCAAAAACGGTTATTTGATGGACCAAGCAACATTGCAAAAAATGAAACAAAGTGCTGAAGATCAAAGCTTTTACTGGACACTCATAAATGTGCTTGAGGACTTACTTCACAGAAATATAATCAATTAATGAGATAAATAAAAGGCGATAAAAACTGCAAAGCACTAGCCTTTTAGGTCATTTTAAAATGCGCTTCCCGATATCGGCTCCACACTACAAAGAAAACATAATAATCCGTATGCCACATTCGGAATCAATAGCTAAAAAATAGGCGCTTTTTGATACGCTTTCAGCGTCAAAGACTATCACTGTAACGTGAGAACTTAATCCTTACATCACCCTCTTAAAAGCTTCACCTCTAGAAATAGAATTAAAATTTTTTTTTAGGCATCGTTCCGGTGATTACTTTGACCAGTTATAATTTGACATGCTAGTAGATAGCACTGGCAACTCGTTATAAACTTTGCTAAAACTAACGATTCGGAAGAGTGCGCGATTTGGGCGCTATTGAATTTCAGTGTATCGTCGAGGGAGCTTTATGTGGCGTGAACCACCGCAGAAAAAATCAATAGAAATTACACGATTGGAAACTGCTAAATATCGCGGTTTATCAAGGCACAATGGATCTTATCGGGTTCCTTATATCAGGCATTTTGCACTGATTATTTTCTCATTAGTACTCAGTGTACCAAGTTTTTCGAGCTCTGAAATCCCAAAGGTCTTTCAAGGCACCTGGGACGTAAATGATAAAGCATGCAAGGCAGAGCATAGTGATATGCGCCTCCGAATTGGCCCTTCAGCCGTTGAATATTGGGAGTCAAAAGCTGAGCTAATCGAAGTAATCGAAGCAAAAAACATTTCCCTGAGAGCACGCTTTAGTTTTAGCGGTGAAGGAGAGATTTGGGAAAATATAATGACTTATTTTCTTTTGAATGAGGGCAGTAAACTTGTTCAAGCTTCTGATGATGAATCGCAAATGAGTAGGATTCGATGCACTGATATACACCATGTTATTCAAGAGAGCACAAAACCCTTGGCTGACTCTGATTATCGTAATCAACAGGACAATCGACAGTGAGTATTGAAACCCCCGTTTTATTTCTTCCAGGTACCTTATGTGATGAGAGACTGTGGATGCCTGTCTGGCAACGTCTTGACTGTCATCAGCGTAGTTATGTGCCACTGCAATGGGCTGATACCTTTGAACAGATGATGATGTTAACCGCCGACAGAGTGACAGCGTTTACCCAACCCGCTCATTTGGTGGGGTTTTCAATGGGCGGATTTATTGCTACTCAATTTGCACTTGCTCATCCAGAAAGCGTGGCCTCACTGACTTTGATAGGTTATGCGTCATGCGGTTTATCAAAGACTGAATTGAGCCACCGCCAACAGTTAATCAAAACTATCAATAGTGGTAAGTACAAAGGCAGCAATACCAACCGTAACAAACAATTTCTGCACCCTGAACACCCTCAAAAAAGCGAATTATTAGCCGTGATCAACGCCATGGGTGATGACTTAGGCGGGCAGGTCTTAAAGGCGCATATACAAGCCACCACACCTCGTCCTTCATTGACCCAAGCCTTGAGCAATTTAACCATTCCAGTCAATATCATTGCGTCTAAAACTGATGCGGTGGTGCCTTTTTCAGACATTCAAGAAATGCATCAAGGTTGTCAGCAAAGCCAATTATCTACCATTGATAATGCCGGACACATGATGCCCCTTGAACAGCCACAACAGGTTGCCGAGATACTAAGCCGCCTATTGCAATAACTTATGAATGTAAGTTGGCACTGTTTGCGCTTTATCCAACTGGGCTAGAGGGAATAGCCAGTCCTGATGACGCTTGAGCAAACTAAATAGCTGAACGTGAGCGCCCCACATCATAGCCATAAGACCGCCACCATACTGGGGTTTTACTGTCAAAAACAATGATGCTGTACAGAGTGGTAAGGAGATAAGCATGCTCCTGTTCAGACAGTTCGTTACTGATACGAATTTCTTTTCCGTTAAGCAATGACAATGTCGCTATTTGCTTATTTTCATCAAAAATACGGAGCCCTACTAAATCTCGGTTATAACTCACCTCAGTAATTGATTGCTGTTGCCCAACAAATTGTTTTTCATTAAGTGATTGGAACTCGCGGTTGATGACATATTTTTTATCCCCGCCAGTTAAAATGAGTTGTTGCTCACCCAGGGACTTGGTAATAGCTAACGTCCAAGCGGTATCATCATAGCCATTGATATCGCGTTTAATGGCGCAAGAAAGGCCCGCGTAAACTTGATACTTATCCTCATCCAGTTCATTACTATCTTGAAATACAGCTGTGGTTGTGCGCGTCGTGAACTGACGTTTAGTTAAGCAATAACTTTTTAATGTGGGTAATGCACTCTCGTTGCCTGCGAGTTGGTCGACGAGAGAAAATGAAAAATGATTTTCAATTGTTTCCTCTGTCGTCTCAGAAGAATGAAACATACGCTCTCCACCCAACAGGGTCCCGAGGTTAAACTCAATAAACTGACTATCGACCTCTTCTTCATTGTATTTACTGAATAATGGTGATGTCACCCCTTTCACCTGATAGCGCCCCATGCTTTTTTCTAAGTCCTTATCAAACCAAGACCTATTACGCTGATTTAACGGATAGGCTGTGCTCGATATCGTAAAGTCGTCGCTTATCACCATCTTTTGATCACCTACATAGGAGATACTGCAGCCACAGACGATGCTTGAAATCAGCATAATAAATAGGCTTTTACGAACAGTCAGATACATTAATATAATCCCTTATATGCAGTTAAAATACACATGAATAATTTAAGATATGGTTACTAAAGATAAGTTCAATCAGCTTTATATTTTTGAGAAAACATATATCCATTCGCCCTCTTTACTAGCGATAGTATACCAGCAGTCCTTTTAGACAGGGTTACGACAATCCCCGAATCGCTTGTCCAATCCCTTCAAGGGTCATGGGGTACATACGCTTTTCCATCAACTGATAAATAGTGTCGATAGACTGATAATACCGCCAGTGTTGCACCGGCTGTGGGTTAAGCCACGCCACATTATCAAAATGCTGAGTGATACGCTGTAACCAAGCCCGTCCTGGTTCTTCATTCCAATGTTCTACGCTACCGCCAGGGTAATCAATCTCATAGGGGCCCATAGTGGCATCGCCAACGAAAATGACTTTGTAATCACTACCAAAGCGATTAATGATGCTATGAGTGTCTAGCACATTTTGATGACGTCTTTTGTTGTCCTGCCAAACATGCTCATACAAGCAATTATGGAAATAAAAGAATTCCAAATGCTTAAATTCTGTATGGGCGGCACTGAACAGTTCTTCGCAAATATGAATGTAGTCATCCATTGAACCGCCAATATCAAAGAACATCAGTACTTTAACGGCGTTATGGCGTTGCGGTTGCATTTTAACGTCTAGCATCCCACCCTGCTTTGCTGTTGCGGCAATAGTATTATTCAGATCCAACTCATCACTTTCACCACTGCGAGCAAATTTGCGCAGTTTTTTTAGCGCCAATTTCATGGTGCGAGAACTGATATCAGCGTCTTGGTCAAAATTTTTATATTGACGTTTATCCCACACTTTCACTGCTCTGCGGTGACGATTACCGTCCTGACCTATACGTACTCCCTCAGGATTGTATCCATAGGCGCCAAATGGCGACGTGCCGCCAGTACCCACCCATTTATTCCCGCCCGCATGGCGTTTTTGCTGTTCTTTGAGACGTTCCGCTAGGGCGTTCATCAGCTTGTCTAGACCGCCCATGGACTTTAGCTGTGACTTCTCTTCTTCACTGAGTTGCTTTTCAAATTCTTTACGCAGCCAGTCTGCTGGCAATTGGTTCTTCTGTAGCTCACTGAAAATATCAATTTGCTCAACACCTTCAAAGTACTCAGCGAAGGCACGATCAAACTTATCAAATTGTGTTTCATCTTTCACCAAACACAGCTTAGCCAAATGATAGAAGCCATTAATATCTGCAAATACGACTTGTTGCTTTAACGCATGAATTAAGTCCAATAATTCACGTAAGCTCGCTTTGACACGATACTTTTTCACGGTAAAGAAAAATTCAATCAGCATAATAAATACTTACTATCGGTGCTTGCTCATAAACGCCAGTTTTTCTAATAAACTCACGTCTTGTTCATTTTTCAACAACGCCCCAAACAATGGCATTAATCCACCTTTATGAGTTTTGTCGTGCAAGGTATTGGCATCAATATCTTCAGCTAATAACAGTTTCAACCAATCAATTAATTCACTAGTGGAAGGCTTTTTACGCAATCCGTTGACATCGCGTAGGTCGAAGAACACTTCAAGGGCCTGTTGCAATAAGTCTTGTTTAATATTGGGATGATGAACATCAATGATTTGTGCCATCTCTTCTGCTGTTGGAAAATCAATGTAATGGAAGAAACAACGGCGTAAGAAGGCATCAGGCAATTCTTTTTCATTATTAGAAGTAATGATGACAATAGGACGTTGCTTGGCCTTGATCACCTGTTGCGTCTCGTAGACAAAGAACTCCATCTTATCCAGCTCTAACAATAAGTCATTGGGAAATTCAATATCCGCTTTGTCAATCTCATCAATCAACAGGATGGGACGCTTTTCCGCGGTGAAGGCCTGCCACAATTTACCTTTGACAATATAGTTGCTGATATCGTGCACGCGATCATCACCCAGCTGACTGTCCCGTAAGCGCGATACTGCATCGTACTCATACAAACCTTGTTGAGCTTTGGTGGTAGATTTAATATGCCATTGAATCAACTCGGCACCCATTGCTTTGGCTAATTCCTCTGCCAACATGGTCTTGCCGGTTCCCGGCTCTCCCTTAATTAACAGTGGTTTTTCAAGTGTAATCGCTGCATTTACCGCTAGTTTCAATGAATCTGAAGCGATATAATTTTCAGTACCTGTAAATTGCACAATCTTGCCTATCTAGCTAAGTGATCAGACCTGTTAGTATGCCATAACATCGGCTTGGATAAAATACTCTGACTAACGCTGCGCTTAATAGATGAATGCCCACTAATATTTTGTAACATATTGACGTTGTTTAAATATACGAGTGGCTTTCATTTTATGTCACACTCTTCGACACATTTTATTTTCATTGAAAGCAGCAAAGTTTAATCGTGTTTTGATGTTTGTTTTTTAAGGAGTTCATTATTAAAGCCTCAATCTTAGTTCTTGTAGGCCTTATGTTCAGTAGTGCGAGTATTGCCAACCAGATCCACAGTGAATTTCCCGAGCAAATCGATCCTAAAGGGAAATATGTATTTTATTCTCACGGGTATATTGTTGAGGGAGATAATCCAAAACCTGTCGATAACCGATTTGGTTGGGGGCTGTATGATTTTCCGGCCATCAAAGAGGCATTATCAGACGAAAGTTATCAGCTGATAGCCTTTCACCGCCCCAAAAACACCGATCCATTTGAGTATTCTGAAAAGCTTAATAATCAAGTAAGAAAGCTTGTAAAGGCCGGTGTTTCACCCGGTGATATTACTATCATGGGTTTTTCTAGAGGCGCTTTTATTACTGGCGTCACCTCTAATAAGTTAGCTGACATCGGAGTAAACACGATTATTCTTGCTGGCTGTGGCCGTTTAGTTTCCAGTAAACATGAGGACATTCAAGTTTATGGAGAGGTATTATCTATCTATGAAAAAACTGACCGAGCTAACACCTGTAAAAACCTCAAAGCCAAGAGCACTGACGTTAAATCATTCGAAGAAATTGAAATCAATACAGGATTAGAACACGGTGCTTTTTACCGTCCAATTGACGAGTGGGTTAAGCCTGTTAAACGGTGGATAAAATCTCGTTGAAGATAAATGATATTGAGCCCCGTTATGGGGCTCATGGGAAACTTATTTCAACCTTTGCTTCATTCAATATAAAAACGATATCATTTTCACCGAGTGCAAGGTAGGTGACTTACTTTTTTGTTGAGTCGTTGTATGCTTTAATCAAATCCGAGTTCATTCAAAAGAGACTGTACAATGTCAACACCGCTGGTTTCAGTACAATGGTTAGCCACTCATATCAATGATCCCACCGTGGTGGTGCTAGACACGAGTATGAATAAGGTTTTGGGGATGACAGCTATCGACTATCCACAACCCACATTTATCCGCAATAGCTATCGCTGTGACTTAGAGAATGTACTGGTGGATATGTCATCACCATTACCAAATACTTTTCCAACGGCCAACTGTTTTACCACGTTTGTTCAAGCACTGGGGATTAATACTGACACTCACGTAATACTTTACGACAATCAAGGTATGTACTCGTCGCCTCGTGCGTGGTGGATTTTTACTGTGATGGGGCATAAAAAAGTGTCAGTTTTAGACGGTGGTTTACCGCAATGGATAAAGTACAACCATCCGACAACAGATGAGCCCTCGCTCCCCCCTGCGAACACAGGCAATGCAAAAGCGGATCCTGATTGGCAAAAACTCATATCAGCACAACAACTGCTGAACAGTTTGAGTGAAACATCGCAGATGATTTTGGACTCACGTTCGCCAAGTCGCTTTCGCGGTGACAAATCGGAGCCAAGGCAAGGAATGCGCTCAGGTCATATTCCAAGTGCAATGAATTTGCCGTTTCACAAGGTATGGCACACCGGTATATTCAAATCGGCAGAGGTACTTCGACGGGAGTTTGAGGTATTACTGGGTGAGCTTCCCTCTCAACCAGTCGTATTTTCTTGTGGTTCGGGTATTACCGCCTGCATTATTATGTTGGCATCCCACATAGCAGGATATACTAATACGCAATTATATGACGGCTCTTGGTCAGAGTGGGGAGGAAGTGAAACATTCCCCATTGAATCAAATACTAGTCAGAATGATCAATAGAACAAGACAATGCTAAAAATCACTTTAGAACAATGGCGCATGTTTATTGCCGTAGTGGAGTATGGGGGTTTTAATCAAGCTGCTCAGGGTGTGCATAAGAGTCAATCCAGTATTCATACTGCGGTGAACAAGATTGAGCAAGTATTAGGATTAAAATTATTTCAGGTAGAAGGCCGACGCACCCAATTAACAGAAGGGGGTGAGTTAATGTTAAGGCGTGCAAATGATTTATTAGCTGAGGCTGAAAGGGTTGAGTCAATCGCGCTAAAAATGGCGGAAGGTGTTGAGACTAAGCTTAGAATAGCCGTTGATGAGATATTTCCACCGGATATTTTGTATAATGTATTGGATACAGTTTCTAAAGAATTTCCTTTTCTGCGCATAGAACTGATGGAATCAGTATTGAGTGGCGCAACAGAATTATTAAAAAATGGTGACGTCGATATTGCCATTACGCCCTTTTCATTGGACGGGCTATTTAATGAAGAACTCTGCCAATTGGAGTTTTTGGCTGTTGCAAGCCCAACGCATCCCCTCAATCAAAGAGAACAGGCCCACACGGATCATAGTTTAAAATCGCAACGTCAAATTGTGGTACGTGATTCGGGTATTGCTAAGAAAGATGCCGGTTGGTTGAAGGCAGATCAACGTTGGACTGTCAGCCATCTGCGAACATCTGTTGACATGATTGTGAAGGGACTCGGTTTTGCTTGGTTACCTACTGTTTTAATCAAAGACCAACTGACTAGTGGTCAGTTACAACCTATCAAGCTTGAAAAAGCATCAAAACGCAATGCTACGTTGTATTTAGTCGTGAATGACGCTGAAGTGTTGGGGCCTGCATCGCGGTCATTTTTAGGTGAGTTACGTTACCAGTGTTTTAATTTAAATATCAGCGACGATTAAATAATATCGATCAATATGCACGAACATCAAAGACGTTCATAGAAGATTGACCAAGATTGATGAAAAACACCTTCAATAATGGGGTTAGATTACCCCACCACTCAAAGCTAACCAACAACCCAGCAGTAGTAGCAAATAGTTCATTAACTGTAAAAATTGCTGCTTATTAATGCGCTTATTTATTGCTAGGCCTAACCAGTTACCCACATAAGACAAGGGTACAAAGGCCAATGCCGTTAACACGGTTTGCCATGACAACAACCCCAATGACATTAAACCCGCTAATTTCAACACATTCATCACGGCAAAAAAAGCGATAGCGGTCGCGACAAATTGGGTTTGGGCCAAACCAATGGCGGTGAAGTAAATGATAATGGGTGGGCCACCAGCGTGAACCAAGGTACTGGTGATGCCCGATGTTGCAGACATCACTGTGGCGCCGAGTGGAGAGCGCATTTTATTCAAGGTGAGTTGTTTAAAATATAGATTCTTAACAGCAAACAGAATACAAACAGTAGCAATGATAAGGCTTAATATGTCGGAGTTTATCTGGTCCATTAGCATATTAGCCATTGCGATCCCGACAATAGCACCGGGAAGCAGTATGATTAATAGGCGACTGTCCCATTGCTTCCAAAAGGTTTTCAGACTAAATACATCAGCTATCATCAATATAGGCAACAGTAATGTTATAGCCTCAACGGCAGAGAACTTGATCATTAATAAGGGGACTGCAAAGACCCCTAATGCACCGGCAAAGGCAGATTTAGAGATACCAATCAAAAGCACCACAAAGGCAATCAGTAATAATGATGATATATCCATTAATCTGTTCCCAATATTAGTTGTTTAACGGCAAATCAAACCACAATGCTTCAATCGGAGCTTGCGCGGTGATTATTTGACGTTGCTGAGACTCAAGTGCAAATGCATCGCCTTCAGAAAGTATCTCATCGCCGGCATTGAGTTGACCCGAGACTATATGTAAGTAACCAATTCGGTCAGCAGTGTTCAAGCTGATGGATTCTCCGGCTTGTAATACTAGGCGATACAAGCTAGCGTCTTGATTGATGGAGAGGGTATCACCGTCACCTTCTGGGGTAATCAACGGCGTCATTGTCTGTGATTGGGGGATGTGCTTTTGTTGATAACTGGGTTCAATACCCTTGACATTCGGTTGGATCCAAATTTGGAGAAACTTTACCGTTTCAGAATCTGAAGCATTGAACTCTGAATGGGTCACACCTCGTCCCGCACTCATGCGTTGTATTTCACCGGCAGGCACAACGTAATCGTTGCCTGTACTGTCTTTGTGCTTCAAACTGCCCTGAGTGACATACGAAATGATCTCCATATCACGGTGACCATGTGTATCAAAACCACGTCCAGGTTTCACAGTGTCGTCATTAATCACTCTTAATACCGACACTCCCATGTGGTCTGCGTCATAATAATGTCCAAATGAAAACGAATGTTTACTTTGCAACCACCCTAAATCAACTTTGCCCCGTGTCTCGGATTTTCTAATGTATTGCATATTTTTCCCCTCAAATAACTGAATGGGGTCAGTCTATACTCCTTTATAGAATACGATAATTAGTATTATTGAAGCTTTTCATTCGTTTTTTACGAATGTATTTGCGATGCATTCATGATAAAATAGAAAAGTAGAAAAATAATTAATTAAGGAATTTTTGTGAATATCAATGCTAACTTTTTTGGCGAGATCATATTCTTTTTTATCTGTTTAATTGCCATCGGCATAGTGATAGGCACGGTCATCGGTGTAACAGCACTTATCAAAGGCATGGCTAGCCGAAAACAACCACCCCAAGACTAATCAATTCAAAAACCAGAGCGATTAACCCGCCAGTTTCAAATAAACCCAGTCCCTAAGCACTCAGACATGAAGCATCTAACACTGGCTAATTTTTTGTCCTCTATTCAATACAGTGCGCATCTTTTCATTTTTGCTAGTACTCTCTATGTTGCTCTCTTTAAAAGTTATTTGATAATTTAAAAACAAAATTTGGTGAAATATTCAATTTTGATCACAACTCAATCTCATCAAAGTCGGACATCATCGCCGGCGACACATCTAGTATTTAACACAGCTTACGTTGAGTCTCACTTCTCGCCTTGTAGAAAGGGCGTTTCTCTATTTGATTATAGGCTGGTTGGCTGATACCCATTTATTCTAACTGTTCAAGACACCAAAAAAATGATGAACGCACTTTTATCGAGAAATGCGTCCATCATCACATGCTACATAGTCGCTTTTAAAAATGGTTACTCTGTAGCAATATCATTACTATCCACATGGATACCAACCATTAAAGTTTTGCCAAACAATAGCTCCTTTAGCTGCCTGCAATCCATCTAATGAGGGTATAGTTCCTGTTATATATCTCAGTCCTCCACCATCTTTTGAATAGCCTCTAACTCTTATTTTAATTCTCTTTGAGTCGGGTGAATGGCCCTCTAAAAACGCATGGTAGTATCCAAACGCGTATTCGGTGGTAGCTCTGCCGCCGCGCGCTACTTGGTACTCTAACGTTCCTTTCTTGCAAACTTGAATGCCAATATTGTTGGGGTCTCGTACAACAATCTCCGACCACTTTTTCAACTCTAAATCTCGCTCTCGCTGCTCTGCTGCTTTTTTACGATTAGTTTCGTCCCTTCTCTTTTTTTCTTCCGCTTTTCTGCGCGCTTCTTCTAATCTTTTGGGTTCTTCTTGCTTCCACTTCTCCAGTGCTTGTTTGCGCTTTTCTTCAGCTATTTTTCGTTCTTCCGATAGCTTACGCATTTCTTCTTCATAACCGTCGTTAGCAATTCGTAACAGTTCTTCTTTTGGCTCTGCTGCTAGAACTGTAACTTTTTCCAATAATGCCTCGGCCGTATTATCGTTACCTATGCGTGTTTCAAGATAAGGCAGTAAATATGGGAGCAAAGTTTTGGGTACTGATTCGACCTTTTTATTCAGAATGGCTAACTGGCCATATACCTTACGAACTTTACTTCTGGTCGCCGAGGCCCCATCATTTACCATGGAACGATTTTTTAAACCAAGAAATTTACGATTTCTAAAACCCTCTGATACATCATCCAAAGTCACCCTTCTTACACTGCAAGTGAAAGGATCTATCCGATATTTGAAGCACTTACTTTCTTCCTTTCCCCTCAACGTTGGCGCCAGCAAGTTTGTAGAACTTACATGTGGCTCTTTGGTACCAAAATCACTAAAGTATTTCCAAACCCAATCATCATTCGAATGAAAATAACGACCATAAATATTAAGCTTTGCGTCACGAAGCGCATGCAACCCTGCTGCTCTTGCTTTATAATCCCGCTCAATTTCGGATGTTGAAGCACACCCCGTCACCACTACACAAACCAAGACGAAAACCACATAAATCATTCGCTTCATTGACACAACTCCATGTTCTAAATACATTTAAATTTCATTATCTTGGGGCAGGATATTATAGACATAGTGGATAAATTCAAGAGCAAACTCAAAATATTGACGCTGGCTTATACAGGATTATAAACTTACACTACTGATGTATTCAGCAATGGCCTTTTCCGTGAGCTCAATACCAATGCGAGCACTTTCTCTAGCCTCAGGCGGCAACATTCTAGTTTCATTTATAACCTTGAAAGTAGTGGTGGCAGCGTCCTCCGTGAACCTACGCTAATTGTCTAGTTGTCACGCGGGTTGTTGAGGTCAATATAACCGATTCATCGTACTGCAACCGTTCTAATAAACAGAATGATTGGTGTGAATTTAACTAATTTTATTTATTCCCCATCCAATGGATACTCTTCCCAAGCTTGAGAACATCTTTAGTATTACCCACGAGGACCGAACACAATGAAAAACATTTTAGTGGTAAAATCATCCCTAAATACTGACCAAAGTCAGTCTAATCAACTAGCTGGTAAATTAGCGAGTTCACTATCATCTGACAAGACCACTGTCACTGAGCGTGACTTGGTAAAACAACCCCTTGACCACCTCAACCAAGCAGAAATGAATGCTTGGCGAACACCGGTAGAAGAGAGAAGTGATGATCAACATACCCTCGCCCATGTGTCTGATGAATTAATAGAAGAAGTACAAGCGAGTGACGCGATTGTGATTGGCATGCCAATGTATAACTTTGGCGTTCCTTCAGCGTTTAAAGCATGGATAGACAGAATTGCTCGGGCTGGTGTGACTTTTCAATACACCGAGAATGGCCCTGTTGGTCTGCTGCAAGGCAAAAAAGTATTTGTTATTGCCACTCGTGGTGGGGTCTACAAAGACACGGTGAAAGACACTCAAACTCAATATCTCAAAAATGTATTGGCCTTCTTAGGTATGGTAGATGTCCAATTTATCTATGCTGAAGGGTTAAATATGCAAGGTGGTGAAGAGCGACTACAGGCTGCGATTGATGCAATAGACGGACTTAACAATTAATAGCACCAGTGGCGATTCAATTAACAAGGTCATAGTTAATGGTTATTCAGTAGAGACGGGCACTAAGTGCCTGTCTCTAAAGGTCCTCTTGTATCAAACACTTTAAGTGACAGTAGTGCTGACATAAAACTCAAATTAAACAGACCACTGGCTAATATGCCACCCACAATCACAGTGGCCAATCAACGATACACTTCAGCAGCGTCTTCTAGGGTAACCACTTGCCTAAAAACTAGCACGTGGAACTGGCTTAGCGCTGGAAAATAACAGAGGCACACTCGCCCAAAGCGCTCTGAGAATAGATAACCGTTACCAAGACAGAGACATTCAACCAATACTTTACCCTGTTTACTCTAGATTTTTATAAATCATTGACAAAAATACATTTATCCCTAGACTTACGGCCATTAGAAGGAACTAATATTCCGCAGTCAGTGGATACCACAACGTGTATTGAGTCGATATGGAAATCAATAGAATAAGTCAGATTACGGCAATAATCGCTACATGTATTATCGTCGCTATGGGTGGCCAAATGTGGTCCACTCAAAAACAGTCATCACAACAGAGTATGGCGACTTGGCAATTTATCTCTGCTGCAGACCATGCTATTCACGCGCTGGGTATCGAACGGGGTTTAAGGGCCGGTCGTACATCACAAAACATAACGAATAACACTACTGATACTCTATTACTAAAAATGGAGTTAGTGGATATTGCTGTCGACGACCTTATGTCACTGTTAAAAAAGCTCAACGCTACTCCTTTGGGGGAAAGCGAGGAAAGGTTGCAGTCTCAATGGTCAAGCATAAAAGACAGTAGAAACACTAAACAAACTAATGACATCAAATCGCTTTTTGACCATTATTCACGATTGAATGCAACCCTGTTGTCAATGGTAAACTCACCACAAATAACAGCCCTTGTTGATGCTCCCGATAACTCAGATAAGCAACTTCAACAGTACCTTATACTTGCTCAACTAAAAGAGCATTTAGGTAAGGTGAGAGGTTATGTTCATTATCTGATTGGCGATGGTCGTGTTGTTAGTAATCACAGAGAAATTATCATTGGTTTGAATAGTGATATTCAAACCACAATACAACAACTTGAAGACAGTCATTATCCCAGCCACTATATCACTCAACTCAATCAAAGCCTGCATGCGGGTAATATGGATCAAACCATAGCGTCAATCATCAGTGAAGATAGCAAGCAAAGGTTAAGCATAGACTCCAAACAATGGTTTGATACTCAAACTCAAGTGATTGACAACCTGCACAATAAATCGTTGCGTCTTGGTATCGGTCTTGAAAATCAGTTGTCTTCACAGATTCAGCAATCACAGCGTCAAACCTATCAATGGTTAGCGCTATTATTAGGGTTATTAATGATGGTTTGGGTGCTACAGTCGCGGTTCACTCACTATCTAAAGCAGCGAAATAACACGACAAACCACATTAATCATTCCTTTGAATAATAAAAGAACCACATAAAAAAACACCACAGAAACTATCCGTGGTGTTTTCATATTTCAGTTGTGTTCTATTATTCGTAGAACACAGTTGCCTAGCAATGACGTTTACAGCCCAAAAACGACCTTCTCACTTTTCAATAAACGGCTGCTCAGCCAAGTAAACAAGGCAAATAAAGCCAAAGTAATCGCCGTTGACAAAGCCACCTGCGGCAGCGGAATGGCATTTCCTTTCACCAACTCAATCATGGCATATTGTTGAGCAGCTACCGGTAACCATTGCACATATTCAGTGGCAACATCATACATAGTCACCATTGACAACATCATGGGAATAAACAGCACCATAGTGACGTAGGACTGAGCTTCTTTGAAGGACTTCGCCATAAAAGACACGAACACCTGCAAGCTTGCTGACATCAATGCTAACGGTAACCCCACCAGCATACAGAACAACATAAATGGCGTATTCAAGGTCACACTGAAACCAAGTTGCTCCCATGGGACCATGGCATAAGAGAACTTCGACACCAACAAAATAATCACTAATCCCAGCATTGAGAATGTTGAAATCGTTAGGATTTTTGATAACACAATTTGTAGTGGACTGACGGGGTGGCTAAGCAATAATGCGAGTGAATTGCGCTCTCTCTCTCCTGCACTGGTATCAATAGCCAGATTCATTGCGGCATAGAACAACGTCAATACAATCGATAAGGTCGCAATACCCAAAAACATGCCACCTTTGGAATCAGGGGTGGCTTGATCTTGTACTTGAACGTCTACCGCTTTCATCAATGATGGCGACAAGCCACGTGTTATCAGGCGTAAACTTGCCACTTCGCTGTTGTATTGGGCTAACCCTCGTTCTAAACGAAG
The DNA here is from genome assembly GCA_042091475.1 of Alteromonadaceae bacterium. Classification (GTDB taxonomy): domain Bacteria; phylum Pseudomonadota; class Gammaproteobacteria; order Enterobacterales; family Alteromonadaceae; genus CAXRGH01. The sequence continues at coordinate 6,346 of JBELHI010000018.1, read as the reverse complement.
AATAGATTTGCGTAGTTTGTCATTCGACTTATCTGCAATGATTGTCACTTCTGCTGGTGTACCCGTTTGCATATCTGACGCATAGTCTTCGCTGATGGTTAGAGTGATGGCTTTTACGGTATCAGCATCGTCACTATGGATTATCATTTTGCTATCTAAAAACTGGACAAGATTTGGTGCATGTTCGGCGTTTTCAATATTGATTGCCAGTTCGTCTGGTGAAGCAAACTGCTTCAACAACACCATAAACAAACCACACATTAAGATTGGCGAGAAAATCGCGTAATACAATCCTGCCATAACGGAACGTTTATCACGGCTGGCGTCAATCATTTCTTTTTTGTAGAGAATATTAATTAGTTTCATTATGCTGCAATCCCTTCGTCACTACCGATTAATTTGATGAATGCTTCTTCTAAACTGCTTTCACCGGTTCTGTCACAAAGCTCTTGTGGTGTGCCCTCTGCCACCACTTTTCCTTTTGCCATGACCACAACGTGATCACATAAAGCAGCGACTTCTTGCATCACGTGACTAGAAAATAAGACACAGTGTCCTTGGTCACGCAGCATTTTGAGTAAATCACGTAATATACGAGTACTCATAACATCTAACCCTCGTGTAGGCTCATCCAAAATGATATTACGCGGTTTGTGAACAATTGCCTGCGCCAGTGCGGTCTTCATATGCTGACCTTGCGAAAAACCTTTACAGCGACGATCTGCAATCTCTTCCATTTTTAAATTCGCCAATACCTCAACCGTTGCTTGTTTGGCTTCAGTAGCAGACAAACCACTTAACTCTGCGTAGAACTGTATATACTCCCGCGGAGTGAGGCGTTCGTACAAACCCGACGGATCAGGAAATAAGCCGACGCCTTGCTTCGCTTTTTGGGGTGATTTTGCGACGTTAACGCCGTCAATTTCGGCACTGCCCTCATCCGCTTTTAACAAACCGAATAGCGTGCGTAGGCAAGTTGTCTTGCCTGCACCGTTAGGGCCTAAAAGACCGGTGATTTTTCCATCTTGGGCACTAAAACTGAGTCCGTCCATGGCATTGACGGTACCGATTTTCTTTTTTAGGTTATTCACTGTAATCATAATTTAGCCCTCCGTTGCCAGCTGTGTTGCCACAACACCATTCACATTCATAAAAAATTGTTTGCGAGTATCTTTATCTAGGCAGCTTGCATCTAGATTTTCAGCACTCCCTTCATCAATAAATTGTCTCACTAACTTGTATGCACAACTTTGCGCCATGACATTATGGGTGGCAGTCTCTGCAACCAGATGTCGAGCTTTTTTCATATCAACCATGGCTAATTCAGCCCAACTAGGAGGCGTTGCTGGATCGAGCCCCCCTGACAATAATAACGTGGGAATATCATTGGCAAGTGGTTGATAGAAGTCTTTGGCTACGGGGGTGATGTTCCAAATAGGACAGATAAGATCCAATCCTCGCACCATATGTTTGCCAAAGTAATAGTCGGCTAGTAGCACTCTGTCTTGCTCGCTTACATTGGGATAGTCCTCTCCACAAACAATCACGTTATGCATGCCAATGGCCAGGCTGTCCATCATTTCGCTATTGGACATTAAGCCAATCAAGGTAGAGTAGTCTTGTTCTGCGGCTTGTGAAATCACTAAGGGGATCAATGAGCGAGTGATGTTGGAGTACAACGCCATTCTCAAGGTACTCAATAATTTGTCAGGCGTGATCACAAAGTTAATCATTTTATGATTACGAGGGTGTCGAATAGGTAATGTCACTGGTTCTGCTTCCAGTCGTTTAACAACCGCTTTCAATTTTACTTCTATGTCTTGATGAACATTCGAACAACTCGGATTATTGCGACAGTCAGTAAAAATAGTTTGCATCGCATCATCGATAGCAATACCGATATGCATCAGGCTCTGTTGCATTGGCACCACGCCATCCAAAGTCGTTGTTATTACTGACTGAGGGAACTGGCGACTGAACTCTTGGGCGATACGGGTGCCATACGAGACACCGTAGAGATGTAAACCTTGATACCCCAAGGCAACACGTACCGCTTCAAAATCCGGTGCAGCCTTGACAGTGGTGAAAGCACTGAGTTGAGTGTTCAGCTGTGATACGCAACGTTGTGCTTCGTCTCGAGTGAATTGGTCAATTGATATGGTGCGCTCGTCAAATTCAAACGGTGACGTGGTAGACTCAGATTGGCACTGAAGCAGATGGGAACGCCCAGTACCCCGTTGATCCACCAAAATAATATCTCGGGTTTCTCTGACACTGCGTAGATCACGTGCAAAACTGGCTGCAAATTCAATCGCACCTTGACCAGGACCGCCCGCAAATGCCATCACGGCTTCGGTTGAATGGCTCGGTTTTATGGCTGGAATAATAGCAAAGTGAATGTCGATTTGATTGTCGTCCGACATAGCTTGACTCGCGTCAAGCGGACGTTGAATACTGCCACATTGCATTCGGTCTTCAAAGTTTTTGACATAACAAGGCTTGAGCTCAACTGAGGTTATTGTTGATTCCTCAGCAGTAGCAGAGACAGCGATCGTAGCTACCGTTGCTATTAGTCCAATGATTCCTTTAAGCACATTCATTTCTGTGTTCCTTATTGATTTTTACACCTTGTGTGTTAATGTTTAAATCAGTGTATTGGTGTATTACTGTATTAATACAGTTGGTCTAGGTTAATGCTTGAAATAATTAATGTCAACCCTAATAGTGGCGATCCCATTTATAAACAATTGCAGCAGCAAATTGTTCGCCTTATTGTCGGCGGACAGTTACGGGTGGGTGACGAACTGCCATCGGTAAGAGCCATTGCCGAATATTTTACCGTCAATCCCATGACGGTTTCTCGCGCTATCAGTCAGCTGACTGAGCAAGGTTGGATTGAACGTCGTCGCGGACAGCCTTCGCGTGTCGCAGAACGCGCACCGGAAACCACACCATCAGGTGTTCATCTGCTGCAACAAGCAACAGATGACTTAATACAACAGACAAAACAATTAGACGTCAATCAAGATGATTTGATTAACCTAATAAAAATACGTTGGGACCAGTAATATGCAACAAGCGCTACTTGAATTTAATAACGTCAGCCATGCCTTTGATAAAAAGGCAGTATTGGAAAACGTTAATTTGTGTATAGAACCTGGCATGATAATAGGATTATTGGGACGTAACGGTGCAGGTAAGTCGACGCTGTTGCGGAGTGCTGTCGGTTTACTGACACCGCAAGTGGGTGACATCAGTGTTTTTGGTCAGTCAAGTGAAGAAATTTCAATTGAGAACAAAGCCCGTATTGGTTATGTGCCTCAGCAAGCTGTCGGTTATGAAGGGTTTACGGTACAGCTAGCATTGGATATGCACGCGTCTTTTTATCCGAATTGGGATAAAGATTTAGAACAGTCTTGGTTACAGCGTTTTGAGTTGGCGCCTAAAGCTAAGGTCTCTCAACTGTCGGTTGGACAACGGCAAGCCTTGGCATTGATCATGGCGATGGCCTATCGTCCACAATTACTCATATTAGATGAGCCGGTGGCCAGCCTTGATCCGATTGCCCGCAGAAACTTTATGCAAGACCTGTTTGAGTTAACCTTGGATAGCGGTTCAGCAGTGATATTTTCGACCCATATTACTTCCGACATTGAACGTGTTGCCAGTCACTTAGCTATTTTACAACAGGGTAGTATTTTCTTGTTTTCAGAACTTGATGAGCTTAAGAGCCACACCCGTATGATCATTGGTGATATCCCAGCTTGTGATTTATCCGATATGACGGTGTTACATCAAACCGCTAATAAAGCCATTGTTAGCGGTTATACCGGCCAAGCCATTGCTGCTGCTCAACAAATACTGCCAGTTTCGTTAGAGACCTTATTTGTGGAGATCAACGAATAATGACTCCAGTGACTAAAATTCGCCTGCAAGCCCTAAGAGCTTACTGGCTTAACAACAGTTTTGGTGCGATTTACGGCTGCGCATTATTGTTCTTATTAGTCATTTATGTGCTATCCATCGTTTTATCAAAAGCTGATTCTAGCGTGTTTGCGTTACTCATTAGTGCCTTTATATTTTGTGCGGTTATTTGGCAGTCTATCCGCTTACAAAGCACTGAATGGCATAAAATTGTACCCGGCTACAGTCAGTATATGGTGAAACAACTATGGTTCATTGTAGGCCTTAGTCACGCACTTATTCTCGTGATTATCTGTATGACGCAAGATTGGCAAACCCTTCTCAAACTCACCTATCCAGTATTATTCGGCAGTGTATTTTTAGTGATCTGCGTTAAACGCAGTGACTGGTACAACATAATCACATTATGCTACGCCGTTCTTGTTAACGTCATAATTAGTTTGCCAACACCATCCCCCTTGCTTGCCGCCAGTAGCTGTGTTGTTGCTGGTATACTGTTCGCAGTCCATAGAAACAAAGTACTAAACGACAACTGGAGCGCTCACGCACTCAACACCTATCAAACTGCGTCCAAAAGTGGCTGGTTACCCATTCCAGAAAGGTTCATTAGTCTTGTCACATTGAGCAAAGTGAAAACCCTATTTCCATTAAGTTACTTCACTGGTACTGCATTAGTGATTACTTTGGTTATGTGGCCACTGTTGCTGGGGTTATTGGTAATCGCGTCCTTTATATTGCCATCTGAACATGAACTATTACTGATAATAAGTTGTCATTTAAGCCTATTTTTTGGCTTTTATATTTGTTGGGGAATGGTTAAGAACTTGCATTCCTGGCGTGGTCTTTTGCTGCTTCCACTGTTTGAAGATAAGACAAAAATGGTACAGGGAATTGTGACAGCAAAACGGCTGTTACTGCTTTTCATATTCGCCACATCGTTACTGGCAACCACTATAATATGGTTAACCAGCGAGAGCATTAACCTTCCCCATATTATCGTCTACAGCGTAATCAGCACCTTGGGACTTGGGCTGCTATTCGTCATTAGTTATCAATTTCCTAATTCAGCCAGTCTTACTGGTGCCCTTTTTACACTGCTCATTTTGTTACCAGTAATACAAGGGTTAGTGTTTTCTTGGGCTAATTGGCCATTGAGTATCACCCTCCTCGCTATTGCATTAGTCGCGGTGATGGAGCGACTCCAAGTGACATTGATAAGGTTATTTAATCAATCATTAGAAGGAGAGATTTAACCTGCATAACGTCACTTCCAGCTAACAATAGTAAAGGTTTGAATGAATTCTAAGGTTTTACTTTTAACTGGCTTGATTTTATTCATACTCGCCACTTATACTGTACATCGATACAGTTCATACTGACTGCGTATACTGCGGTTGAGCCGTCAAATCATCGCGATTGGCGACTGTGTCAATAACCAACGGACAGGGGATTGTGTGTTTAAAGTTTACCATTCTAATCAAGTTGACGTACTGCAAGCATTATTAGTAGAACTGATACGCCGCGAACCACTGCAAAACCCATTTGAGAAAGAGCATATATTAGTCCAGAGCCCCGGTATGTCGCAGTGGTTAAATATGGCTATTGCTGAACAAGTAGGTGTCGCTGCCAATATCGAGTTTCCACTACCAGCCACCTTCATCTGGGATATGTTTGTCAACGTTCTGCACCAAGTACCCAAGCGCAGTGCTTTTAACAAAGAATCCATGACTTGGAAGTTGATACAATTATTGCCCACCATGCTTGAACAGCCAGATTTTGCGCCGTTGCGCCAATATCTCACTGACGACACTGACGGCAGTAAATGTTATCAATTATGTGAAAAAATTGCCGACATCTACGATGGTTACTTAGTGTACCGACCCGACTGGATCGTTAATTGGGAAGAAGAACGGCCGGTACCTGAACTGGATGACGAAGACAATTGGCAACGGGCTTTGTGGCAAGCCTTGTACGATCACACTGAAAACCTTGGGCTACCACTGTTTCACAGAGCCAATCTGTATGACGAATTTATTGATACCTTGGATCATTACCAAGGTACATTGAAGAATGTACCAAAACGGTTATTTGTTTTTGGTATTACTTCGTTACCGCCTCGCTATCTGGATGCGCTATATGCACTTGGGCAACATATTGATGTGCATTTATTTTTCACAAACCCTTGTCGCTACGACTGGAGTGAAGTCAAAGATAGACGCTATTTAGCACGGTTAGCGGCAAAAAACCGACAACGTATGGAACGAGATGAACAAGGTAACTTTATTCAAAATACGAGTGAGCTGCAATTAGAGGAACAACTATCATTGGGTAACGTGGGTAATAGTTTATTAGCCTCTATGGGTAAAATGGGGCGGGATAACCTCTATTTATTAACCCAACTTGGGGCACCCGATATCGACAT